>JAFAIY010000630.1 GCA_019236485.1 Comamonas sp.
ATGCCCTTGGCCTTGGAGGCGAAGGGCAGGTCCACCTGCTCCTTGACCGGCAGCGCGTCCATATCGGCGCGCAGCGCCACCACCGGGCCGGGTTTGCCGCCCTTGAGCAGGCCGACGACACCGGTCACGGCCATGCCGGTCTTCACCTCCAGGCCTAGCTTGCGCAGATGCTCGGCCACCAGTGCCGAGGTGCGCGTTTCCAGGTTGCCCAGTTCGGGGTGTTCGTGGATGTCGCGGCGCCAGGCGATGAGCTTTTGCTCTATGGCCTTGGCCCGTTCGTCGATCTGTGCATGCAGGGCCTGGGCCTGTGGCGAGGCGGTGGCTGACGACGCTGCCGAAGAAGCGGTCTGGGCGTGCACCGCCAGACTGGTGCTTGCCAGCGCGGCAGCCATGGCGCCGGCCAGCGCCAGTTTTCTGAAGCCAAAGCGGGAATGGGCGGCAAATGCCTGCATGCGAGTCTCCTTGTTCTATGTGAGTCAAAGATGCTAGCAAGCGCTGTAGCCCTGCCATGCCGCATCGGAGACTGTTTGCATGGGGCAGCCCTGCCATGCCGCATCGGAGACTGTTTGCATGGGGCAGCCATGCCAAAACAGAACAGCCCCATGCGCGCTCAGGCGTCATGGGGCTGGGGATCTTGGGCCCTCGGCGGCCATGGAGACCGACGAGGGCAAGGAGGCAGAGGCTTATTTGGCCGAGGCGCGAGCGGCTTCTGCCTTGGCCTTGGCGGCGTCGGCCTTGCGCTGCAGCTCGGCGGCTTCGGCTTCGGCGGCCTTGGCTTCGGCCTCCTTCTTGGCCTTGGCTTCCTTTTCCGAAGGTGCCATGGCACCGGCAATGGCGCTACCGGCCATGGTGCCGGCCACGGCGCCCACGGCTGCTGCGCCCACGGTGCCCATCATGCTGGGGCCTTTGGCTGCGGGGGCGGCGGCGGGTGCTGCTGCCGCTGCTGGTGCAGCGGTGGCTGCCGCCGGAGCTGCAGCCTTGGGGGCCGCGGCTGCCGGTGCCACGGGCGCGGGCTGGGCCGGGGCCTTGCTGCCGATGCTGGCGGGGCGCACGGTCTTGCCGCCGCCCAGACGCTTGGCCTGGGCCAGGGAAGGCACGGTCAGCGATGCGATTGCGATGGCAATCACGGAGGCGGTAGCACGGTAAGAAATCTTCACTGATCGTTTTCCAATCTTGGTTGACATAGGTATCCGCGCTGGGCGCAGCTACGCAGCAACCCGCAGACGCTTATGCGTGCTGGATTGCCTGCTATGTATTTAGGGGTGGGGAGAGGGATTTCAAGAGACGGGGGCTGAAACCGCGCATGGAGCGCGGGAGCCCTGGCTCCGGCCGCCGCTTGTTGTGTGCTTTATGGGGCGGCAGCGGTATTTTAGAGACATGGGCATTCCGCGGGCTGCCGCAAAAGCCCTTTGGTGCCACCAGCATTCACGCAGGAAAAAGCCTCGCAGCGCTTGATGCGCATGCGGGGCCTGCTATCGGAAATCAAGCCCGCTGATGCAGCCGCACCCAGTCCAGAAAGCGGTTCATGTACCTGGCCAGGAAATCGTGGCTCGCGGGGCCGATATTGCCCTCGGCATCGATCAGGCCTTCCTTCCACTGCACAAAGCCCTCGGGCTGCTGCATGGTGGGCATGTCCAGAAACACAAAGATATTGCGCAGATGCTGCTGGGCCATGGCAGTGCCCGCACCGCCCGGGGAGCAGCCTATGACCGCCGCGGGAATGCCGCTCCAGGCCGACTGTCCATAGGGGCGGCTGCCGCCGTCCAGCGCGTTCTTGAGCGCGGCGGGAACGGAGCGGTTGTGCTCAGGGGTGACGAACAGCATGCCTTGGCAGCCGCGGATCCTCGACTTGAACTCTTCGAAGGGCTTGGCTGCCGGCGTGCCGTCGAAGTCGCGGTTGTAGACCGGCAGGTGGCCGATATCGAGAAACTCGAAATCGGCCTGATCCCGGGCTAGCCCGACCAGGCCTTGCGCCAGGCGGCGGTTGATGGATTGCTGGCTGGTGCTGCCGACGACGACGCCAATCTTCAACTTGCTCATTTCGAACACCTTTGCTGGGAGTGGAATGGAGGCCGAAGACAGTGTAGGGCATAGGGCCGGGGCGGCCCGGGGCTTATTGCAGGACTTCGAGCAGACGCTCCAGACCGCCTTCGTTGATGGCAACCTTGGCTTCGTTGCGCACGCGTGGCTTGGCGTGGTAGGCCACCGACAGGCCCGCGGCCTGCATCATGGGAATGTCATTACTGCCGTCGCCCACGGCAATGCACTGGGCGGGCGTGACGCCGATCAGCGAGGCGACCTCCAGCAGCGTGCGGCGCTTTTCGGCGCCGTCGCAGATATCGCCCCAGGTCTGCTCGATCAGGCCGCCGGTCAGCACGCCATCCCGCACTTCCAGCACATTGGCGCGCACGAAGTCGATGTTCAGCAGGCCGCGCACATGCTCGGCAAAATAGGTGAAGCCGCCCGAGACCAGCAGCACCTTGAGGCCAGCGGCCTGGGCCGCCTTGACCAGGTCGGCCGCACCCGGAGAGAGCTGCAGGCGCTCCTTGAGCACGCGGGCCATATCGGCCTCGGTCACGCCCGCGAGCTTGGCCACGCGCTGGCGCAGGCTGTCCTTGAAGTCGGTGATCTCGCCGCGCATGGTGGCTTCGGTGATGGCCGCGACCTCGGCCTTCTTGCCCGTGGCATCGGCGATCTCGTCTATGCACTCGATGGTGATCAGGGTCGAGTCCATGTCGAAGGCGATGAGCTTGTAGTCGGCCAGCTTCTGCGGTGCGGTGATGCCGCGGATCATCAGGCCGGGGGCGAATTCGGTAGCGTCTGTCATTGTCAATGCTTGCGGGTACGGTGCAGGGATGAAGGCCCAGGCGGCCGGGGCTTCAGGATCCTTGAATGGGTGCGCCATTATCCGCTGATGCGGGCCGGCCCCGAGGTGCTCTGCGCTTTCGGCAAGGACTATTGCGGCTGAATGCCTGCGGCCTTGACCAGCTCGGCGTGCAGCCGTATGTCGCGTGCAATCGTCTGTTTCAACTGCTCCGGCGTGGAGGACGCGACCTCCATGCCGTTGCTGCCCAGCTTGGCCTTGACCTCGGCGTCGAGCGCCGCGCGCACGGCGCGGTTGAGCCTGTCGATCACGGGCTGAGGCGTTCTGGCGGGGGCCAGCAGGCCCACCCAGGCCGAAAGCTCGAGATCGGCAAAACCGCCTTCGGCCATGGTCGGCGTGTCCGGCAGCGTTGCCGTGCGCCTGGCGCTCATCAGGCCCAGGGCGTGCAGCTTGCCGGACTGTATATGCGGCAAGGCCTCGGGCAGCACGGCGAACAGCATGTCCACATTGCCCGCCAGCGTGTCATTGACGGCGGGCGCCCCGCCTTTGTAGGGCACATGCAGCATTCGGGCCTGGGTGCGGGTTTCAAACATCAGCGCGGCCAGGTGCTGGGGGCTGCCGTCGCCCGAGGAGGCAAAGGTCAGCTTGCCGGGCGCGGCCTTGGCTGCAGCGACGATGGTCGCCAGGTCGGGAAATTTCTGCCTGTCCCTGACCACCAGCACCATGGGCTGGTTGACCAGCGTGCTGACCGGCGCGAAATCGGCCTCGGGGTCGTAGGGCAGGGACTTGAAAATGCTTTTGTTGGTGGTCAGGAACGAGGCCGGTGAAACCATCAGGGTATAGCCATCTGGCGCGGCGCGGGCCACGGCCGGCGTTCCGATCTGGCCCGAGGCCCCGGCCTTGTTCTCCACCACAAAAGGTTGTTTCAGCTCCGCGGCCAGTTTCTGGCTCACCACCCGCGCAATCATGTCCGCGCTGCCTCCGGCGGGCAGGGCCACGACGACCTTGACGGGGCGCGCGGGATAGCTGTCCTGCGCATGAGCACTGGCGGCAAGCGTGCAGGCCGCCAGGGCAAAAATGTTTGCAATCATCCGGTGTTTGAAATGCATGCCTGTCCCTTTGCTGCGAGCCGAGAATGCGCAG
>JAFAIY010000034.1 GCA_019236485.1 Comamonas sp.
GTGTTCACGCAAACCGCGCTGCGCGGCAATCCCGTGGCCGTGGTGCTGGAGGCCGATGGACTGGACGAGGCCCAGATGCAGGCTTTTGCGCGCTGGACCAATCTGTCGGAAACCACGTTTGTGCTGCCGCCCACGCCCGAAGGCCGGGCCGCCGGCGCCGACTACCGGCTGCGCATCTTCACGCCCGCTGGCGAGCTGGCTTTTGCGGGTCACCCCACGCTGGGCAGCTGCCACGCCTGGCTGGCTCAGGGCGGGCGGCCGCACAATCCCCAGCAGGTACTGCAGGAGTGCAAAAAAGGCCTGATCCCGGTTACCGCCAGTGCGCAAGGCGCTCTGTTTTTTGAAGCCCCCTCGCTGGACTGGAGCGAGGTCGGCGAGGCCGAACTCCGGCCGCTGCTGCAGGCTCTGGGGCTGGAGCGCGCGCAACTGCTGGCCGCCAGGCGGCTGAACAATGGCTCGCCCTGGCTGGGCCTGCTGCTGGACCACCCCGACACCGTGCTCGGCGTGACGCCCGACTTTGCGGCCCTGCAAAAGCTGGATGCCAAGGCCGGACTGGCCGCCATCTACGAGCCCGAGGACGAGGCGCCGCTGATAGGCCGCTCCAGCCGCGAGGCGCGTGCCTTTGCCAAACAGGCAGCCGCAGCGGCGCAGGCCAAGAGCGCAGGCCTGCAGCCGCGGCTGGAGGTGCGCGCGCTGATAGGCGAGACCTCCAGCGAAGACCCGGTGACCGGCAGCCTCAATGCCGCGCTGGCCCAGTGGCTCACGGGCGAGGGCCGGCTGCAGACGCCTTATGTCGCAGCCCAGGGCATATGCGTGGGCCGCGACGGCCAGGTGCTGGTGGAAGCCGGGTCCGGCGGCGGGCTGCGCGTCGGCGGCCATACCGTCACCTGCGTCAGCGGCCGCGTGTTGATCTAAGCGCCCGGCTAGTCCGGGCGTATAGGCCGCATCTGGCAGATCTGGTCTGCCATGGTTTCGGCCTCCTGCGCGTTGTGCGTGACCAGAATTGCGGTCTGGCCGGCCGCCCGCAGAATGTCGCGCACCTCAAGCGTCAGGCGCTCGCGCGTGGCCGCATCCAGATTGGAGAACGGCTCGTCCAGCAGCAGCAGGGCCGGCGCCGGCGCCAGAGCCCGCGCTAGCGCGATGCGCTGCTGCTGCCCGCCCGAAAGCTCATGCGGGAACTTGCCGCCCGCAGCGGCCAGGCCCACCACCGCCAGCAGCTGCTGCACGCGCTGCTCGCGCTCGGTCCTGGCCATGCGGCGCAGGCCAAAGCCCACGTTCTGCGCAGCCGTCAGATGGGGGAACAGCCCGTGTTCCTGAAACATCATGCCCACATGGCGCTGCTCGGGCGGCAGGTGAACCTTGGGGCCGGAGAGCAGCACCTTGCCCAGATGAATGCTGCCCGCGCGCACCGGCTCGAAGCCCGCAATGGCGCGCAGCACCGAGGTCTTGCCGCAACCCGAGGGCCCGAGCAGGCTGGCGATATGGCCCGCGGGCAGCTGCAGATCGAAGCCCTGCAGCACGGTGTGCAGGCCTTCGGGGCTGTCATAGCCCAGCTTCAGTTGGGCGATCTGTAGAGAAGCGGTCATGCAATCACTCGGTTTCAGTAGCTGCTTGCGCAGTACCCATATAGGTTTCCAGCATTTTTCAGTCTCGTCAGTGCGAGCCCGCCGCAGGCTGGGTGCTCGCCAGCAGCATCACGGGTATCAGCCCCGCGACCACGATGCACAGCGCGGCGATAGCACCCTCCTCATAGGTGCCGCGCGCGGCCTCGGCATACAGCCAGGTGGCCAGGGTGTCGAAGTCCGCGGGGCGCAGCAGCAGCGTGGCCGGCAGCTCCTTCATCGCGTCCACGAACACCAGCATGGCGCTGGTCGCCATGGCCGGGCGCAGCAGCGGCAGGTGCACGCGGCGCAGAGTGCCCAGGCGGCTTTCGCCGAGCAGGCGCGAGGCCTGCTCCAGCGTGGGCGGGATGCGGGCCAGACCGGCCTCTATGCCGCCCACGGGCATGACCAGAAAACGGATCACGCAGGCCGCGACCAGCACAATGCCCTGGCCCATCAGCGGCAGCCCCTCCATGCCGAACAGACGGGCAAAGCCGGCGTCCAGCGCCAACGCGGGGGTGAGCAAGCCTATGGCCAGCACCGTGCCCGGCAGCGCATAGCCCAGGGCCGCGAGCTGCGCGGGCCAGCGCGCCGTCGCGCGCGTGCTGATGCTGGTGCGCGTGGCCCAGGCCACGATCAGCCCGGCGGCCACGGCCAGCAACGTCACCCCCAGCGCCAGCCCCAGCGTGTTGAGCAGGCTGGACACCAGCCCCTCGGATACGCCCGAGCCCTGCACAAAGCGCTTGCCGCTCTCCCAGGCCAGATAGGCCGCGGGCGCCACAAAGCCTATGACGACCGGCAGGCTGCAGGCCAGCAGGGCCAGCAGCGCGCCGCCGCCGTGCAGGCGGTGCGGCACCATGGCGCGCATGCGCTGGGCCGAGCCGAAGCGCTGGCGGCTGCGGCCCTGGCGCTCCAGCCAGACCAGGACCACCACGGCCAGCAGCATGGAGCAGGCGATCTGGGCCGCGCCCGCCAGGTCGGAGCGCGTGATCCAGGTCGTGTACACCGACACCGTGAGCGTGTGCACGCCCAGGAATTCCGAAGCGCCGATATCGTTGAGCGCCTCCAGCAGCGCCAGGCTCAGGCCCACGGCCAACGCGGGACGCGCCATGGGCAGGGCCACGCGGCGGAAAGCGCCCCAGCGGGTCTCGCCCAGCGAACGCGCGGCCTCGAGCAGATGCGCGGGCTGGGTCATGAACATGGCCCGCGCCGTCATATACACATAGGGATAGAGCGTGAATCCCAGCACGAAGATCGCGCCGCCCATGGAGCGCAGATCCGGCAGCCGCCACTGGCGCGGACTGTCATAGCCCAGCAGCCAGCGCAGCGCGCCCTGCACCGGGCCTATGGGGTGCAGCAGGTCCAGGTAGGCGAAGGCCACGATATAGGCCGGCATGGCCAGAGGCAGCAGCAGCGCCCACTGCAGCACGCGCCGCCCCGGAAAGTCATGCGCCGTCACCAGCCAGGCGCAGCCCGTGCCCACGACCAGCACCAGCAGACCCACGCCGGCCAGCAGCCGGGCCGTGTTGGCCGCGGCGTCGGGCAGCACATAGCGCAGCAGATTGCTCCAGTGCGCCCAGTCCGCGCCCAGCGCCAGCCAGGCCAGGGAGGCCACGGGCGCCAGCACCCCCAGCGCGATCATCCAGGTCGCGCCCTGCCATATCGGCCCTACGGGCCGCAGCCCCGAACGAAAAAAAGAAAACATCAAAAGATCAAAACAGGCCTGCTCTGCCAAGAGCACAGCCTTAAA
>JAFAIY010000061.1 GCA_019236485.1 Comamonas sp.
CCAGCGCCTGATCGACAAACTCAAGGACCAGCCGGGCAAGAAGATCATCTGGATCGTCTGGGCCGGCGCCGGCAATCCGTTCAAGATCGCCGACATGGATCTCAAGCGCTACGGCATCGAGATCGCCACGGGCGGCAACATCCTGCCCGCCATGGCCGCCTACAAGAACCTGCCGGGCATGGAAGGCGCAACCTATTACTACTACGGCATTCCCAAGAACCCAGTCAACGAGGCGCTGGTGTCCATGAACTACAAGCAGTTCAAGGCGCCGCCGGACTTCTTCACGGCGGGCGGTTTCTCGGCCGCCATGGCCATCGTCACGGCGCTCAAGAAGACCAATGGCGACACCAAGGCCAATGCGCTGATCAAGGCCATGGAAGGCATGAGCTTCGACACGCCCAAGGGCCAGATGACCTTCCGCAAGCAGGACCACCAGGCCATGCAGAGCATGTACCACTTCAGGATCAAGAACGATCCGACCTTTGCCTGGGGCGTGCCCGAGCTGGTGCGCGAGATCAAGCCCGAAGAAATGTCCGTTCCGATTCGGAATGGACGGTGATCACCCCTGAGCGGCTGCGCCTAGGCGGCCCCGCCGCTTCCTCCTCTCTCTACGCGCTTCGCGCTATGGGAGGGGAACGACGCCATCGCCGCGAGGCGGCTCTTGCTCGGCGTCTCTGACTTGGTCAGCGCGCGGGCAAGGTTCAGTTCACTTTTTGATAGCTGCATGCGCTTGTGCGTAGGGCGCTAGAGGCTGTATTTGCCTATTTCTCATGCTGACCACTGACAAGCTCACCATCCGTTTTGGCGGCCATGTGGCGGTCAATGGCGTGACCTGCTCCTTCGAGCCGGGCACGCTGACGGCCATCGTCGGCCCCAATGGCGCAGGCAAGACCACCTACTTCAATCTGATCTCGGGGCAGTTGCGGGCCACCGAGGGCCGGGTGTCGCTGCAGGGGCGCGACCTCACGGGCCTGCCGCCTTCGGCGCGCACGCGTGCCGGCCTGGGGCGGGCCTTCCAGCTCACCAATCTGTTTCCGGCCCTGTCGGTGCTGGAGAACGTGCGCCTGGCCGTACAGGCCACGCGCCAGGGAGCGCACCGGCGCGGCATGAACCTCTGGAGCATCTGGAGCGACCACCGCGCGCTGCTGGCCCGTGCGCAGCAAATCCTGGAGCAGGTGGCACTGTGGGCGCGACGCGGGGAGCCGGTTTCGGCCCTGCCGCACGGCGACCAGCGCAAGCTCGAGGTGGCGCTGCTCATGGCGCTGGAGCCGCAGGTCTATATGTTCGACGAGCCCACGGCGGGCATGAGCCATGACGAGGCGCCGGTGATCCTCGACCTGATACGCGAACTCAAGCAGGACCGCAGCAAGACCATCTTGCTGGTGGAGCACAAGATGGACGTGGTGCGCGAACTGGCCGACCGCATCATCGTGCTGACCAACGGCACGCTGGTGGCCGATGGCAAGCCTGCGGAAGTCATCGCCTCGCCCGTGGTGCAGCAGGCATACCTGGGGCTGGCGCCCCAGGATGCCGTTGGCGGCACTGACGTTCCCCCCCAGCCCGGCCTTCCCCCGCCCGGGGGAAGGGGAGAACAGCCATGAGCGAGATACTGCTGGAACTCCAGGGCGTGCACACGCATATCGGCGCCTATCACATACTGCACGGCGTGGACTTGGCCGTGCCGCGCGGCGAAGTCACCATGCTGCTGGGCCGCAACGGCGCGGGCAAGACCACCACGCTGCGCACCATCATGGGCCTGTGGCAGGCCAGCCAGGGCAGCATCCGCTTCGGCCAGCAGGACATCACGTGCCTGGCCACGCCGGCGATTGCGTGGCTCAACATCGCCTATGTGCCCGAGAACATGGGCATCTTTGCCGACCTCACGGTCAAGGAGAACCTGCTGCTGGCCGCGCGTTCGGCTTCGAACGCTGCACGCATGGACCGCCAGCGCCTGGACTGGATCTACGAGCTGTTCCCCGCGGTGCAGAAGTTCTGGGACCACCCGGCTGGCAAGCTTAGCGGCGGGCAAAAGCAGATGGTGGCCGTGGCGCGCGCCATGGTCGAGCCGCGCGATCTGCTCATCGTGGACGAGCCCAGCAAAGGCCTGGCGCCGGCCATCATCAACAACATGATCGACGCCTTCGCGCGGCTCAAGGCCTGCGGCGTGAGCATTCTGCTGGTCGAGCAGAACATTGCCTTTGCCAAGCGCCTGGGTGACGGCGTGGCCGTGATGGACAACGGCCGCGTCGTGCACGCGGGTCGCATGGCCGATCTCGCGGCCGACGAAGCGCTGCAGCAATCGCTGCTGGGACTGTCGCTATGAACCAGGGAAATTCAACGCAGGATGCGGCTCAAGCGCTTGCCGGGCATGCGCTGGCGGCTATGGATATGAAAGCTGATCGAGAAAAGCCGAGGCCGGGCCGGGACCTGGACTACAAGCCGCTGCTGCTGGTGCCGCTGCTGGCGCTGCTCACCTTGCCCCTGGTGGGCTCGCCCAGCACCTGGCTCACGCTGACGGTGGCGGGCCTGGCCATGGGCATGATCATCTTCATCATCGCCTCGGGCCTGACCCTGGTGTTCGGACTCATGGACGTGCTCAACTTCGGCCACGGCGTGTTCATCGCGCTGGGCGCCTTCGTCGCCACCAGCGTGCTCGGTGCCATGGGCGACTGGACGGGCTCGGCGCAGCTGTGGCGCAACCTCGTGGCCGTGCTGCCGGCCATGGTGGTCGCCATGCTGGTGGCGGGAGCCCTGGGCCTGGCCTTCGAGCGCTTCATCGTGCGGCCTGTCTACGGCCAGCATCTCAAGCAGATCCTCATCACCATGGGCGGCATGATCATCGGCGAGGAGCTGATCAAGGTCATCTGGGGCCCGCAGCAGATTCCGCTGCCGCTGCCCGAGGCCATGAAGGGGGCCTGGCTGCTGGGCGACGCGGCCGTGGAGAAATACCGGGTCTTCGCTGTGCTCGTGGGCGCCGCCGTGTTTGCGGTGCTGGCCTGGACTCTGGCGCGCACCAAGATCGGCCTGCTGATCCGTGCCGGCGTGCAGGACCGCGAGATGGTCGAGTCCCTGGGCTACCGCGTGCGCCGATTGTTCGTGGCCGTGTTCGTCGCGGGCTCGGCCCTGGCCGGCCTGGGTGGCGTGATGTGGGGGCTGTACCAGCAGAACGTGGTGGCGCAGATGGGTGCCCAGGTCAATGTGCTGATCTTTATCGTCATCATCATCGGCGGCCTGGGCAGCACGGGCGGCGCGCTGATCGGTGCGCTGCTCGTGGGGCTGATGGCCAATTACACGGGCTTTCTGGTGCCCAAGGTGGCGCTGTTTTCCAACATCGCGCTCATGGTGGCCGTCCTGCTGTGGCGGCCCCAGGGCATCTATCCCGTGGCCAACAGATGAGATACCCCCTGAGTCGCTTCGCGCCTTCCCCCAGGAAGGGGACGCCACCCTCGCTGTGGGGCGGTGCGGCCGGCGTAGGCCCTTGCTCGGTGGCAACTGGCTTGGTGCATGCCGGCTGCATACGTGGTGCCGTGAAAGTCTGAAAGGCTAGTCTGATGCTCAACCGTTTGCTCTCCGGCGATATGCCGCGCAGCCGCCTGCTGGCCCTGATGCTGTTGCTCATCTTCGCGGGCCTGGCCCTGGCGCCGTTTCTCTTTCCGGGCGTCAAGGCGCTCAATGTGGCGGCCAAGGTGCTGATCTTCGTGGTGCTGGTGGCAAGCTTCGACCTGCTGCTCGGCTATACAGGCATCGTGAGCTTTGCCCACACCATGTTCTTCGGCATAGGCGCTTATGGCGTGGCCATGGCTTCCACGCGCCTGGGCGCGGGCTGGGGTGCACTGGCTGCGGGGCTGGGCGGCGCGCTTGTGGTCTCGCTGCTGCTGTCGCTGGCCATAGGCCTGTTCTCGCTGCGCGTGCGCGCCATCTTCTTCGCCATGATCACGCTGGCCGTGGCGGCAGCCTTCCAGACCCTGGCGTCCCAGCTGTCGGACTGGACCGGGGGCGAGGACGGCCTGGCCTTCAAGATGCCCGAATGGCTGTCGCCGAGTTTCGAGCCTTTCGAGAACGAGATCTTCGGCCTGACCATCGACGGCAAGATTCTCAGCTACTACCTGCTGTTCGTCCTGGCTCTGGCCCTGGTGCTGATGCTGCTGCGTATCGTCAATTCGCCGTTCGGCCGCGTGCTGCAGGCCATCCGCGAGAACGAATTCCGTGCCGAGGCGATTGGCTATCGCGTGGTGGTCTACCGCACCACCTCCAGCGTGCTGTCGGCCCTGTTCGCCTGCGTGGCCGGTGCCATGCTGGCCGTCTGGTTGCGCTACAACGGACCCGATACCTCGCTCTCGTTCGAGATCATGATGGACTGCCTGCTCATCGTCGTGATCGGTGGCATGGGCACCATCTACGGCGCGGTGATAGGCGCCGTGGTGTTCCTGATCGCCCAGAGCTATCTGCAGGATCTGCTGCGCCTGGCCAGCGAGGCGGGCAGCAGCCTTCCCTGGCTGGCCGCGCTGCTCTCACCCGACCGCTGGCTGCTGTGGCTGGGCCTGCTGTTCGTGTTGTCGGTCTATTACTTCCCCACGGGTGTCGTGGGGCGGCTGCGTTCCCCGCGCGCCCCATCCTGACGGGCGCCAGTTCTCGTGCTTGCAATACAACTACCCAAGGAGACGATATGCGAGTGAGTTTGAGGAATCGGCAACTGAGCATGCGTTGGGCGTTGACGGCCCTGGCGGGAGCCGCGCTGGCGGCCTGCGGCGGCGGCTCGCCTTCCAACGAGCTGCCCCGGGGCATCAAGGAGATAGGCACCACGGTATATCCGGCCACGAGCGTGGGAACGGGCGCCACGCCGGCCACGCAGGACCTGCTAACGGGGGGCATAGGCAAGACCGGCCTGGGGGCGGCAACTGCTCCGGTCTATGCCGATCCGCTTAATCCCACGGCGGCCGAGCTGCGCCGCAATGCGCTGTATTCCAACTACCGCGGCATTCTCGATGCTTCGGCCAACGGCGGCTACGGCCTGCTGTACGGGCCCAATATCACGGCCCAGGGCCAGGTGACGGCCGGCGAGGGGCTGATTCCCGGCCGTGAAGCGGTGGCTGTGCTTGACGATGGCACGGGCCGCAAGCAGACCGTGATCGCCGTGCTGGTGCCAGACAGCTTCAACCCCGGCAATCCCTGCATCGTGCTTGGCCCCTCGTCGGGTTCGCGCGGCGTCTACGGCGCCATAGGCACGGCCGGCGAATGGGGGCTCAAGAAGGGCTGCGCCGTGGCGCTGACCGATGCCGGCAAGGGCGTGGGCCTGCACAATCTGGCCGACGACACGGTGAACAAGATCGACGGCACGCGCGCCACGCGCACGGCCGCAGGCATGCTGAGCTTTTTCGCCGCCAGCATCAGCTATGCAGCGCGTGCGGCCTATAACGCGGCCTTTCCGAACCGCATCGCCATCAAGCATGCGCATTCCCAGCAAAACCCCGAAAAGGACTGGGGCCACGACACTCTGGCCGCGGGCCGCTACGCTCTGTATGTGCTGAACGCACGCTACGGCACGGCCGCGAATCCCGTGCCCTTCACGCGCTCCAACACCCTGGTGATCGCGGGTTCGGCCTCCAATGGCGGTGCGGCTTCGCTGCGTGCGGCCGAGCAGGACGACGACGGACTGATAGACGGCGTGGTGGCGTCCGAGCCCGTGACGGAAATTCCGACCACGGCAGGCTATGGCATACAGTTCGGCGGCGCCGCCGTGACGGGCTATGGCAGGACCTTGGCCGAGTACACCACCTGGGGCAATATCTACCAGCCCTGTGCGGCGCTCGCGCCCAACGCGACGATCGCAGAGACCTCCATCTACAACTACATTGGCTTGACCAATATGACGTCCCGCGCCAGCGCGCGCTGCGACGGGCTGGCGGCCAAGGGCCTGGTCAGCGGAGCCACCACGAGCGACCGCGCCGCCGACGCGCTGAACAAGCTGCACGCCTTAGGCTGGACGGCCGATAACGACACCATGCACAACGCCCACTACGGGCTGGGCAACGGTCCGATTCTCTCGGCCATGTACACCATGGCCTATGGGCGCTTTGCCGCCAACGACAATCTGTGCCGCACCAGCTTTGCCGCTGCCAATGCCACGGGCGATGTGGTGGCAGCGGCCCCTGCGGTGCTGGCGCAGAGCTTTGCCCTGGCCAACGGCACGGCCAATGGCACGCCGGCGGCCGTGATCTACAGCGACTCGCAAGGCGTATCCAAGGCCTGGCAGTGGGCCGTGTCGCCGTCCACGGGCGTGGCCGACTTCGGTCTGGACTATGCGCTGTGCCAGTATGCGCTGGTCAGCGGGTTGGACCCGGTCAGCGGCGCGCCGCTGACGGCCGCCAGCACGCCGACCAAGGCGCAAAGCGATGCGGTGCACGCCGGCGTGACCGAGGTGCTGCATAACGCCAATCTGCGCGGCAAGCCGGCCATCATCGTGGCCGGACGCAGCGATGCGCTGGTGCCGGTCAACAACAATGCGCGCGCCTATACGGCGCTGAACCGTACGGTGGAAGGGGGCTCGAGCCGGCTGCGCTATATCGAGGTGCTCAACGGCCAGCATTTCGATGCCTTTTTGTCGTTCTCGGGCTTTGATACGCGCTTTGTGCCGCTGCACCCCTACTTCAACCAGGCCATGGATGCGATGTATGCCTATCTGAAGTCGGGCACGGCCTTGCCGGCCAGCCAGGTGGTGCGCGCCACGCCGCGCGGCGGCGCACCCGGGGCGGCTCCGGCCATCACTGCCGCCAACGTGCCGCCGTTCGTGAGTGCGCCGGCCCAGGCCAACCAGATCGGCTTCAGCGGCAGCAGCCTGAACGTGCCGAACTGAGCGGCGCCGCCCTTGGCCGGCACCGGGGTCCTGGCAGGCCTCGGTGCCGGGCTCAAGCTCCGCTTCCTCCATTCATGCAATTGTTTTTGAGACACACCATGCAACCGCGCTCCTGTTATGCGATCTGCGCCGGCTATGAAATCCACTACATGGACTGGCAGCCGGCCGGCGAACCCGTGGCCACGGTGATCGCCTGGCATGGCCTGGCACGCACGGGCCGCGACATGGACGCGCTGGCGCAGTTCCTGGCCGGCCAGGGCTACCGCGTGATCTGCCCCGATACCCTGGGCCGTGGCCTGAGCCAGTGGAGCCGCGCGCCCAGCGAGGAGTACAGCCTGCGCTTTTATGCGCGGCTGGCGCGCGAGCTCATGGATGGGCTGGGGCTGGAGCGAGTGCACTGGGTGGGCACCTCCATGGGCGGGGCCATAGGCACGGTCTGCGCCTCGGGCCTGTTCGAGCCCGAGCTCAGGCAACGCATTCTCACGCTCACGCTCAACGACAATGCGCCCGAGCTGGCCGAAGCCGCACTTGCGCGCATCAAGGCCTATGCGGGCCGGCCGCCGGTCTTTGCCACCGTGGCCGAGCTGGAGGTCTTTTTCCGCCAGGCCTACCAGCCCTATGGCTGGCTCAGCGAGGCCGAGTGGCGCAAGCTCACCGAGACCAGCACGCGCCGCACCGACGACGGCCGCGTGACGCCGCACTACGACCCGGCCATGATCCAGCAGTTCACCGCGCACGATAACGACTACCTGATCTGGGAGCATTACGACGCGCTGGAGATTCCGGTGTTGCTGCTGCGCGGCGTGGAGTCGGACCTGGTGCTCAAACCCGTGGCCGAGCGCATGCAGGGCCGCGGACCCGGCGCCAGGGGGCTGCTGAGCTGGCTGGAAATCGAGGGTTGCGGCCATGCGCCGGCCCTCAATGTGCGGGCGCACTTTGAGGCCGTGCTGGCCTGCCTGCGTCAGTGATCGTGGTGCAGATAGGCGGCCTGCTTGGGCAGGCGCATGCTGACGAAGAAGGTCAGCACCATCATCGCGCTCACATACCAGAAGAAGGCGTTTTCATGGCCCAGGGTCTTGAGCCCTAGCGCCACATACTCGGCCGAGCCGCCGAAGATCGCGTTGGCGATCGCATAGGCCAGGCCCACGCCCAGCGCGCGCACCTCGGGCGGGAACATCTCGGCCTTCACGATGCCGGCCACCGAGGTATAAAAGCTCACGATCAGCATGCCCGTGCCTATCAGCAAAAAGGCCGGCAGCGGGCTTGAGACATGCTTGAGCGCGGTCAGGATGGGCACGGTGAACACCGCGCCCAGGGCGCCGAACAGCATCATATTGGTGCGCCGGCCTATGCGGTCCGAGAGCATGCCGAACAGGGGCTGCACGCACATGAAGACCAGCAGCGCGAAGGTCATCACATAGCTGGCGGTCTTGATCGGCAGATGTACCGTGTTGACCAGGTACTTCTGCATATAGGTGGAGAAGGTATAGAAGATCAGCGAGCCGCCGGCCGTGTAGCCGAGCACGGTGAGGAACGCGGCCCTGTGGTGGCGCAGCAGGCCGCTGATGGTGCCGGCCTCGGCCGTGCTCCTGGCGGCCTCGGTCTGGGTTTCGTGCAGC
This sequence comes from Comamonas sp., assembly GCA_019236485.1. Taxonomy (GTDB): domain Bacteria; phylum Pseudomonadota; class Gammaproteobacteria; order Burkholderiales; family Burkholderiaceae_C; genus Comamonas. The sequence continues at coordinate 8,473 of JAFAIY010000061.1, forward strand.
GTGCGGCGCAGCAGCAGCGCGACCACGGCCGCGATGGCGCCGCAGACGAAGGGAATGCGCCAGCCCCAGGCCTTGAGTTCGGCCTCGCTGAGCCAGGCCTCGAGAATCACGATGACCAGCACGGCCAGCAGCTGCCCGCCTATCAGGGTCACGTACTGGAACGAGGAGAAAAAGCCGCGCTGGCCGCGCAGAGCGACCTCGCTCATATAGGTGGCCGTGGTGCCGTATTCGCCGCCCACGGACAGGCCCTGGAACAGCCGGCACAGCAGCAGCAGAAACGGCGCCCAGGCGCCGATCTGGTTGTAGGTGGGCAGTAAGGCGATGACCAGTGAGCCCGCGCACATCATGGTGACCGAGGTCAGCAGCGCGATCTTGCGGCCCAGCCGGTCGCCTATGCGCCCGAACAGCCAGCCGCCTATGGGACGCATCAGAAAGCCAGCCGCGAACACGCCCGCGGTATTGAGCAACTGGGCCGTGGGATCGGACTTGGGAAAGAACGAGGGCGCGAAATACAGCGCGGAGAACGCGTAGACATAGAAGTCGAACCACTCGACCAGATTGCCCGAGGAGGCCGCCATGATGGCGAATACCCGGTGGCGTTTTTCCTCGCGCGTATAGGCGCGCGGTGCGGGCGGTTCGGCCTGTGCTTGGGCGGGCAGCGTGCTGTTGTATGACTGTTGCATGGACGGCCTCCGGCCAGAACCAGCGGGCCGGTATCTGCGGCCGGCCATGGCCCTGCGCCCACCATCTTGCACCTGCGGCGCCGGCCGTGGCTGTCGGTCGATTGCCTGTGTGCGCATCGGAGCCGGCAAGGACTGGGCGATTCAACCCTGGCGCAGCAGGGATGTAGCGGCGGAGCTAGCATGGCGCGCATGCGGCGACGGTGGCTGCAATCAGCCTGGAGTTGAGGCCATGGGTTTTCTGGTGGATCTGATTCGGGAATACGGCCTGGGCATCGTGTTCCTCAATGTCTTCGTGGAACAGCTGGGAGCGCCTGTGCCGGCCTATCCGGTACTGGTGGTCACGGGCGCGCTCGAAGGCGCGAGCTGGGTCAGCCTGGGCTGGCTCACGGCCCTGGCCGTGGCGGCTGCCCTGGCGGCCGATGTGATCTGGTACCAAGCCGGCAAGACCTATGGCCACCGCGTGCTGGGCCGCATCTGCCGCATCTCGCTGTCGCCCGATGCCTGCATACGCCAGACCGAATCGGTCTACGGCCGCTGGGGCGCCAAGTCCCTGCTGGTGGCCAAGTTCGTACCGGGTTTCGCCTCGATTGCCAGCGCACTGGCCGGGGTGGTGGGCACGCCGCTGCGCACTTTTGTGCTGTTCGACACGCTGGGTGCGCTGATCTGGGTGGGGTCGGCCGTGTTCCTGGGCTCGCTGTTCGCCTCGACCGTTGAAGACCTGCTGGAGGTGCTGACGGCCCTGGGCAAATGGGGGCTGCTGCTGCTGGTTCTGGCGCTGGCGGTGTTCGTGGCGCGCAAATGGTGGCAGCGCCACCGCGTGGCGCGCTCGCTCAAGATGCCGCGCATCTCCGTGGCAGAACTCGCGGGCCTGCATGCTCAGGGCATACGCCCCACGGTGATCGATGTGCGCGAGCCCATGCTGTTCGACCAGTCGCATATCCCCGGGGCCAAGCCCTGGCTGCGCTGCACGGAGCAGGGCAAGCCCGCTTATGAAAAGCTGCTGCCGCGCGAGCAGCATGCGAACGGGGTGGTGGTGTATTGCGACTGTCCCAACGAGGTGTCGGCGGCACGCGTGGCCAAACAGCTGCAGCGCGCGGGATTTTCCAATGTGCGGCCGCTGGTGGGCGGGCTGTCGGCCTGGGAGGCCGCGGGTCTGGATGTGGAGGCCGTGCCGGATCGGGTGGTGGACGCCAGGGTCTGAGCGGGCCGATCAAGGACTGTCGAGCCATAAAAAAGCCCCGCGAGCGGGGCTTTTTTGCGTGCGACCTTATTTGCCGGATGGCATGGAGCAGTGTCCGCCATGGGTTTCCTGGCCCGAGCCAGCCGCAATCAGCGGCGCTTCGAAGCGCAGGTCCACGGGCGGCGACTGCCAGTAATCCCAGGCCAGAAAGACGAGCAGTACGGTCCAGAAGATGCTGCGCAAGAGGTTTTGTTGTGTCATGGAGAGTCTCCTGCCTTAAAAGCCGAAGCGGCGGCGAATGCGCAGGCCGAAGATGGTGCCCACAAAGGCGCAGGGCACCCAGATCCAGCCGTGGATGGAACCCGTGGAGATGCCGGAAAGCATGGCTCCCACATTGCAGCCGAAAGCCAGGCGCGAGCTATAGCCGAGCACCAGGCCAGCGACCAGGGCCACGATCCATTGCGTGCCCGTCAGCGCCTTGGCCGCCGCAGGCTTGCCCGCGGCAATCCACAGCGCGCCGCCCAGGATGCCGATATTGGTGATGCTGGTCACGTCCAGCAGCACGGTCTCGTGCAGCCGCGCGGCGTTGCCGGGCTGGCTCCAGAACCAGTTGCCGGCCAGATCCACGGCGCCCGTGGCATTGGCGATCTTGGCGGCCCAGAGGCCGAAGCCGTAGACCACGCCCCAGGGCTGACCCGCGATGATCAGGTTGAGCGTGGCCAGCATGGCCAGCAGCACGGCGCCCACCAGCCATTTGCGCACCAGCAGCGGCTTGGCGGCACGGTTCAGCGCGATGTTGGCCCGCTTGGCATACAGGGCCACGCCTGCCGCGATCACGGCCAGAGCGGCCAGGGTGGCGAGCAGGGCCTTGGCCCAGCCCCATTCGGTGACCAGGCCTACGGGCGCGGTATTGCCCAGGTCCAGCCACCAGCCCAGATGCAGGCTGCCCAGAAAGCTGCCGATCGCAAACAGGGGCAGAATGGCCGTGTTCATGGGAATGCCCAT
>JAFAIY010000081.1 GCA_019236485.1 Comamonas sp.
CATGGGGGTAATAAAGGCCTGAAAACTGGCCGCCAGACCCATGGTGTTGCTGGCCAGCACCTGCTGCATGACTTCCAGGTCCTCGCGCCGCGAGCTATCCACGCCCCAGCTGATGCCGGCGTTGGCGATCACGACGTCCGGCAGTCCCTGGCGCTCCATGCAGGCCCTGGCCGCATTGCAGGCGCTGTCGATCAGGGTCACGTCGGCCTCGTAGACCGCATAGCGCTGTGCGTCGAGCTGCAGCGATTGCGCCCATTGCTCCATGAGCTGTGTACGCCTCGCCACCAGAGCCAGCGACCATCCCTGTTGGTAATAGTGCCAGGCCATGGCCTGGCCTATGCCGCTGGAAGCTCCGGTGATATAGACCAGAGGCGTCTTGGACGCTGCGCTAGGCTGGACCACGGCTTAGCGGGGCTTGCTCGGCTGTATCAGCCCCTTGACCCGCCCTTGCATTTGCAGGATCTGGTCGAGATGCTGGTACTTCATGCTGTCGCCGGTGAAGCGGTCATCGCCGCGCGTCATGACCACCGGCTGGTTGGTGCTGACGCGCTCATCGTTGGGCCAGATCTGCAGGAACTCGCTTTCGATCTGCATGGCCGGCAAGGCCTTCTGCGCGGCGCTTGCGGCCACCGGCTCGCGGGTGATGACCGCCTGGCCGAACATCTGGACCTCGGAGCCATCCGCATTGCTCAAGGCGCGCCGGGAATGTCCCACGGTTCTGCGGCCATCGGGCGTGATGCTGAGCATGCGCGGTTCGTCGATTTCCAGCGTGTCCGTATCGGGGAAATGCTGGCCGGTGATGCCCGCCAGCCGGGTCTTGAGGCGGCCGGAGGCCTCAAAGCTCTTGATCACGAAGTCCTTGAGGAAGTAGTCCGGATCATGCTGCAGCACTTTCTGCGGCCCCGAAACCATGGGCTTGGGCGCATTGCGCACCAGCCACCAGGTGCCCAGGGCCAGCAGCCCCATGATCAGCACGGGCAGATACAGCGAGGCCTTGTCGCCCATGCGGCGCCATTGCGCACTCATGATCCATACCCCGCAAGCAATGCAGCATAGGCGCCGTTGGCGGCCAGCAGCAGGTCGCACAGCTGCCGCACCGCGCCCTCGCCGCCATGCTTGCGGCTGACCCAGTCGACCGCCTGCAGCACTTCCTCATGGGCATTGGCCGGTGCGGCCGCAAAGCAGCCGCGGCTCAGCATGGGCAGATCGGGCCAGTCATCGCCCATGGCCGCGGCCTGGGCCCAAGACAGGCCCAGCTCAGCCAGGATGGACTCGGCCGCCGGCACCTTGTCCTCCGTGCCATAGCGCGCATGTTCTATGCCCAGCTGCTTCAGGCGCAGGCGCAGTGGCGCGGAATCGCGCCCCGTGACCACGGCCGGCGTGATGCCGGCCTTTTGCAGCATTTTCAGGCCATGTCCATCCAGCGTGTTGAAGCGCTTGAGCGACTCGCCCTCGGCGGAAAAAAACAGGCCGCCGTCGGTCAGCACGCCGTCCACGTCCAAGAAAACCACGCGCACGTCCTGGGCCTTGAGCAAGAGTTCGGGCTCCCATTGCTGGCTAGGTGTCAAAGCGGGTCTGGCCATCAGATCACCTTGGCACGCATCAGGTCACGGATATGCACCACCCCTTGCAGATGCTGCCGCTCATCGGTCACCAGCACCGCGGTAATGCCATGCTCTTCCATCATGCGCGCGGCCGCGACAGCCAGCAGGTCTGCCCTGATGGTGAGCGGGCGCCGGTGCATCACTTCCTGCGCGCTGCGCTCGCGCAGATCCACGCCGGCTTCCACGCAGCGGCGCAGATCCCCGTCGGTGAAGATGCCCACCAAGGCCCCGGAGGCATCGACCACGGCCGAGCAGCCCAGGCCCTTGGCGCTCATCTCGCGCATCAGGCTCACGCAGCTCGCCTCCTGCTCCACCTGCGGCACATCGGCGCCGCGGCGCATCACATCCCTCACATGGGTCAGCAGCCGACGTCCCAGGGCACCGCCGGGGTGAGAGCGAGCAAAGTCTTCGGCGCCGAAGCCGCGCGCATCCAGCAGCGCCACGGCCAGTGCATCGCCCATGGCCAGCTGGGCCGTGGTGCTGGCCGTAGGCGCCAGGTTCAGCGGGCAGGCCTCCTTGTCCACGCGAGTGTCCAGCACCCAGTCCGCATGCTTGGCCAGCGTGGATTGCAGACCACCCGTCACGGCCACCAAGGGCACGCCCATGCGTTTGATCGCGGGCAGCACGCCCGTGAGTTCATCCGTCTCGCCGCTGTTGGACAGGGCCAGCACCAGATCATTGGCCGTGAGCATGCCCAGGTCGCCATGGCTGGCCTCGGCCGGATGCACAAAGAAGGCAGGGGTGCCGGTCGATGCCAGCGTGGCCGCCACCTTGCGCCCCACATGTCCGCTTTTGCCCATGCCCATGACCACCACGCGCCCCGGAAGCTGCAGAATGCGTCCCACGACCTCGGTAAACGCGCCATCAAGTCGCCCGGACATGGAACGCAAGGCATCGGCCTCGATATCCAGGGCTTCACGGGCCAGACGCAAGGCCCGGGCTGTGTCTATCGAGGGCGAAGTGACGGCATCAGAATTCATCCCCTGATTCTAGCCAGCCCGCGCTTGCCGCCTCCCGGGCAACATCCCTTTTGCCCCCATATCCGGTGCGAGCTAATACACTGAAGCTCCATCCCGAGATTCAAGCTCCCACACATGCACAGCACCACCAGCGTCAATGACTATCTGCGCGCCCATATCCGCACCGTGCCCGACTGGCCCGCGCCCGGCGTGCAATTTCGGGACATCACTCCGCTGCTGCAGGACCCCAAGGTCTTTCGCGTGATGACCGACGCGTTTGTCCATCGCTATATGGGGCGCGATCTGCGCCCCGACGTGGTCGCCGGCCTGGATGCACGCGGCTTCATCCTGGGCGCCGTGATCGCCCACGAGCTGAACATCGGCTTTGTGCCGATCCGCAAAAAAGGCAAGCTCCCCTTCACCACGGTGGAGGAAACCTATGAGCTCGAATACGGCAGCGCCACGGTGGAGCTGCACACCGATGCCGTCAAACCCGGAGACCGCGTGCTGCTGATCGATGATTTGATCGCCACCGGCGGCACCATGATGGCCGGCAAGAAGCTGCTGGAAAAGCTGGGCGCCACCGTGGTGGAAGGCGCCGCCATCGTGGACCTGCCCGAGCTCGGCGGCTCCAAGCACCTCAGGGACAGCGGCCTGCCCCTGTTCACCTTGGTGGACTTTGCCGGGCATTAAGAGCGGCTAACATGACCCAGCAAACCGAAGGTTTGCGGTTGAGACGAGGCGCGAAGCCGCGGGCAGTACAGAAGTACGACAAGGCGAAGCAACGACGTATCAGGGGTTGTGTTAGCGGCTCTAAGCCCGCAAGCCGGCGGACGGTCTAGCGCAGCTCGCCATACTGGGTCACGCCCAGCGAGCCCAGACCCGAGACCGCGAAATCGCCGTTCTCTTCGGTGCCGGAGCCGGGACCCAGCAACGGGCCTTTGCCGGCCCGAGCCTGACCCTGAGCCGCACTCCCGCCGTGCGCCGCAGCGGCCACGGCCTGCTTGAAGGCATCCATTTCCAGGGCGTCTATGGGCTCGAACTCCTTGCCGCCGGGCGCTGCAGCCCGGGTTTGAGGCTGGGCTCCAGCGAGCGCCTGAGCGGAAGCTGCCGGGGCCACAAAGGCCTGGGCGGGCACGGCCGCTGCCGCTTGAATCTGACCGTTGACGCGCCAGTACACCGCATGGACCGCGGCGCCCATGCGCGCCCGCGCCAGCTCGGCGATCAGCGCTTCTATATTTCTTTGCTGCGCGGCATCTGCCGCATAGGCAGGCGCCAGGTCCACCATCACGACAAAGCGCTGGCCGCTGCTGTCCAGCGACAACACCTTGAACTTGTAGCCTGCCGACAGAATGCCGACCCGGACCATGATTTCACGCACGATGGCGTAGAGCTGCTCGCGCCGGGCCGAGCGCTGCTCACGCAGCGACTGGCGCGCTACGCCTGCATCTTCCTCGGGGCGGGCATTCCGGTGACTTCCTGTCGTTTCCGGACCGCCCTCGTGACGCGGTGAGCGAGAAAACCATCGGAGCAGGGACATGGACACACTCTGTTAAGCGAAATTTACAACACGACACATTCTGCCCTTCAACCGGCGTGCCGCGCCGATTTTTGCCAAAAAATCGGCTCTCCACCCGCAGGTGTCAAACGCTAACGTGAGCAAAAACACCACATGTTTTGCCCTCTGTTACAACGCCTCAGGTGCTGGCAACGCGGCGGCGGCTGTCGCTGGAGCGGCGCGCCAGCACTTGGCCGGCCATGGTTACCAGGGCCAGGCCAAGAGCGGGCTGGCGATTGGCCAGCTCAGAAAAGCGCAGCGCGGTCAGGCACCAGAGGCGGCTGGGGGCGGCCGCCTGTACCGTGGCCCGGCGCGGGCGGTGGGCAAAGAACGCCCCCTCGCCCACGATGGAGCCCGGCCCCACCAGCGCCAGACGGATGCGTTCCTTGGCGTCCTGATAGTGCACGCTCAAGGAGCCGGCCTCGACCAGGTACAGATTGCGGTCCAGCGCGCCTTCGGCGAACAGCACCTCGCTGCTGGCCAGACTGACCTGCACCAGATAAGGCGCGAGCAGCTCCCATTGAGCGGCAGAAAGCACGTTTTGCGCGGTATCGGAGGCAACGGACGAAGTCATCGCCTGGATCAGCGCCGACAGATCCTGAGGTGTTGAAGCAGACATAAGCAGCAGAAGAGACGCGGCCGCGGTCTGGGTCGCCGGATGCACCGGAGTCCCGGCCCCGCGGGCCGAACGTTTGAAAAACAAAGCCAGCGATAAGCATCGCTGCGACGCAGCATGCTAAGCGACTCCAAGCCTCTCGCCAATCATCTGCGCAGCCCGCGGCTGCGCCACTGCATGGGAAATACCTGAGCCAACATTTTTCAGCAACAAAAAAGGACCGGTGATGCGGTCCTTTTTTGATAGCTGACTGCGCTTACCAGATAAGGAAAGCACGGATTTCTAGATATCAGCCGTTGGCGCGCTGCTGCAGGATCTCGAAGGCCGGCAGGGTCTTGCCTTCCAGCACTTCGAGGAAAGCGCCGCCACCCGTGGAGATGTAACCAACCTTGTCTTCGATGCCGTACTTGGCGATGGCCGCCAGGGTGTCGCCGCCGCCGGCGATGCTGAAGGCCGGCGATTCGGCAATGGCGGCCGCAATCGTCTTGGTGCCGCCCGCAAACTGGTCGAACTCG
>JAFAIY010000094.1 GCA_019236485.1 Comamonas sp.
TATGTTCGTGGTGCGAGAAGACACGCTGCGCCAGAAGAAGGATCTGTTCAAGGCCTTCCTCAAGGGCTACCGCGACAGCGCGGCCTGGATGATGGCCAACCCCGAGGAAGCGGCAACGCTGGCCGGCAAATATGCGATCGACGGCACGCAGCGCGATATCAACCTCGACGTGGTCCGCCTGCGCAATGCCTCTGCGCAGCCCGTGCAGGCCGGCAAGCCCCTGGGCAGCTTCGATCTCGCGGCGCTGCAAAAAGGGGCAGACGCCTACCGCGCCCTGGGCATGGTGCAAAAGCAGATCAAGGTGTCGGATGTGGTCGACACCAGCCTGTTGTAATTCACCCCCTGAGTTGCTTCGCGCCTTCCCCCTCTCTCGCTTCGCGGGAGGGGGACGACACCCTCGGTGCGGGGCGGCCCTTCCTCGGTGTCTCTGAGCTGGGCAGCGTCAGTCTCAATGATTGCGAGCGGCATATCAGCACAATGGAAAAATGACATGAATCTATCGTCTGGAATGAGCCTGCGCGGCAAGGTGGTGCTGGTCACGGGCGCGGGCCGGGGCATAGGTGCGGCCATCGCCACGGCTTTTGCGCGCGAGGGCGCGCTGGTGGCGGTCAACTACCTGTCCAACGACGCCGCCGCAGCCCAGACCGTGGCGGCCTGCCAGGCGGCGGGCAAAGCCGCAGGCGGCGATGCCTGGGCCGTGCAGGCCGATGTGGGCTCGCAGCCCGCGGTGCAGGCCATGGTGGACGGCATTGCCCGCGAAGCCGGGGCCATAGACATCGTGGTCAACAACGCCTTCAAACCCTATGTGTTCGATCCCGAGCGCCGCAGCCGCTTCGACGATCTGGACTGGGACGATTACCGGGCGCAGTTCGACGGCGCCGTGGGCGCGGCCTTCAATGTCTGCCGCGCGGTGCTGCCGCAGATGCGCGAGAGGGCAAGCGGCAGCATCGTCAACATCGCCACCAATCTGGTCGAGCATCCGGTCGTGCCCTATCACGACTACACCACGGCCAAGGCCTCGCTGGTGGCCTTCAGCCGCAATCTGGCCGCCGAACTCGGGCCCGTGGGCATACGCGTGAACTGCGTGGCGCCGGGCCTGGTCTATCCCACCCAGGGCACGCAGCACACCAAGGAGTCGTTCCGCGAATCGCTGATGGCGGCCACGCCGCTGCGGCGCCTGGCCAGCCCCGCGGACGTGGCCGGGCCGGTGCTGTTCCTGGCCTCGGAACTCAGCGGTTTCATGACGGGCCAGGTGCTGTTCGTCGATGGCGGCCTGGTGATGCGCTGATCTAGCGCGCGTCGGCGGTCCCGGAGGCCTGGCAGGCCATGCTTCCCTCGACAGGATTTGCAGGCCGGCGCGCGGGGGCCGCGGCCTTTTGCAGCCAGCCATGGAGTATCAGCGCCTGCGCCGCGTAATAGGTGGCGAGCACGCCCACCGCGGCCCAGGGCAGGGGCTGGACAAAGCGGTTGATGGCCAGCAGCGAATCGCTGAGCATGAACACGCTGGCGCCCAGGGCCACCTGCAGCGAGGCCGGGTTGCGCAGCACGCTGTGGCGGCTCCAGGCCTGGGCGGCCATGGTGGCGATCACGCCCACATAGGCCAGCACCGGCAGGCGCAGGGCCGCGGGCAGGCCGCCCAGCCACAGCAGCGCATACATGGAGGCCGCTATCAGCACTATGCAGGCCAGGGCCTTGCGTTCGGCCAGCCAGGGCGCGTCGCCGCGCAGCAGCGCGATATAGCAGACATGGGCCAGCAGAAAGCTGACCAGGCCGGGAATGAAAAAGCCTTCGAACATCAGGAAGGCATCGCCGGCGAGTGAAAAAAGCAGAGCGCCTGCCGCAATCAGCAGCTGTGTTTTTGGGTATCTTTCATCTGAATTCGACGACTGGCGCGCGCTGACTGCTATGTAAAGCAGAGCAAACACCATGGTCAGCGGCTTGAAGACGCGGTGCCATTCGTTCAGGTCCAGGGCCGCCGTGGCCGTGGCCAGCGCGCCGCTTTGCAGCATCAGCGCCAGCCAGGGGCTGATGCGGCCCTGCATGGCCGCGGCCAGCGTCCACTGGCCGGTCAGCAGCACGCCGAACCAGAGCAGATTCTGGGTCAGCGAGGCCTGATCGGCCTGCCAGAGGAACAGCGAGGTGCCGGCGATCAGCGCGATGAACTGCAGGGCCGAGAACCAGCGCAGGCCCGTCGACATGGGCGGCGCGTAGATCACGCGGTGCTCGTCCAGGTCGAACACCGGCTTGGGAAAGCGCTGGGCCACATCGGCCGGACGCCAGCCCGGGGGCTTGAACCAGACCCGCAGCTTGTCGCTCAGGCGGCGCGCATGCCAGCTGTCGTGTGCCAGCTGACGGTAGATCGTGGCATTGGCCCATAGCGGGTCCCAGCTCTTGAGCAGGCCGCGCGTGCCGTAGACGCAGGGCTCGTTCTCGTCCTCGGGCTTGAAGCTGCCGAAGAGCCGGTCCCAGAGGATGAGAATGCCGCCGTAGTTCTTGTCCAGATAGGCATCGTTGACCGCGTGGTGCACGCGGTGGTTGCTGGGCGCGCAGAACCAGCGGTCGAACCAGCCCAGGCGCCCCACCTGCTCGGTATGCACCCAGAACTGGTAGAGCAGGTCGATCAGCCCGACCACGGCGAACACCAGCGGCGGCACGCCGGCCAGCGCCATGGGCAGGTAGAAGATCCAGCCCAGCAGCGCGCCCGAGCTGGTCTGGCGCAGCGCGGTGGAGAGGTTGTAATCCTGGCTCTGGTGGTGCACGGCATGGGCGGCCCAGAGCACGCCGACCTCATGGCCCATGCGGTGCAGCCAGTAGTAGCAGAAGTCGTAGAACACCAGGGCCAGCAGCCAGCCCGGCAGACTCATCCAGAAGCTGTCGGCCTGGAACAGGGCCAGATGGCCGGCCACGGCCGTGTAGATGCCCAGGGTCAGCAGCTTGGTGAAGACCGCGCTGGTCTGGCTCAGCATGCCCAGGTTCAGCGAGGTGATGGCATCGGCCAGGTGATAGGTCTGGCGCTTGCGCCGCAGGCCTACGGCCCATTCCACCGCGATGAGGATGAAGAACACCGGCGTGGCCAGAACGATGACTTGGCTGGGAGAGAGCATGGGCATCGATTGTGAGCGGCAGGGCCGCGGCGGCCATCCTAGGGTGATCACGCTTGCTAAGTAGTTCCTGTTATGCGTGTCATGAGGCGGTCATGAAATAATTGCCGGCTTGCCCTCTAGCTGATCTTCCCATGTCCACATCCCGTCGCTCCTTCGTAGCGGCAGCCGCCATGGTGGCTGCTGCCGGCCTGTCCGCCCCTGTGTTTGCCGCGGGCGACGCCTGGCCCGCCGCCAAGCCCATCACCCTGATCGTGCCCTTCAGCGCGGGCGGCAATGTGGACACCACGGCCCGGCTGATAGGCCAGAAGCTCGGCGAGCGCCTGCACCAGGCCGTGGTGGTCGACAACGTGCCCGGCGCCGGCGGCGTGCTGGGCGTGAGCAAGGCCGTGAAGTCCTCGGCCGACGGCTACACGCTGCTCATGGGCTTCGACGGCCCGATCAGCATCGCCCAGCTCGTGAACTCGGCCGTGAAGTACGACGCCGAGCACGACCTGGTACCCGTGGGCCTGGTCTCCATCGCTCCCGTGGTGGCCGTGGCCCGCCCGGGCCTGCCCGCGCACAATATCAGCGAGCTGATTGCGCTGGCGCGCACCAAGCCCGGCGGCCTGACCTATGCGACCTCGGGCGTGGGCACCATGCTGCACCTGGCCATGGAAATGCTGCAGGAGCGCGCCAAGATCAAGCTGGTGCATGTGCCCTACCGCGGCGGCGCCCAGATCACCAGCGACGTGATGGGCGGCCAGGTCGATGTGGGCATGCTGGTGACGACCAGCGCCACGCCCATGATCCAGCAGAAAAAGCTCGAAGGCCTGGGTGTGACCTCGGCCAAGCGCATCGACTCCATTCCCAGCGTGCCGACCTTTGGCGAGACGCCCGAGCTCAAGGGCTTCGACCTCAATACCTGGACCGGCCTGTTCGTGCCGGCCAAGACGCCGCAGGCCGTGGTGACGCGCCTGGCCACGGAGCTGGACGCCGTGCTCAAGCTGCCCGATGTGCGCAAGCGCCTCGAAGAGGGCGGCGCCACGCCGGGCTCCGGCACGCCGGCCGGCTTTACCAAGTTCCTGCAGAAGGAAAAGGCCGGCTATGCGCAGATCGTGAAGTCGGCCCATATCCAGGCGGAATAAGCCGTGGCCGCCCCGCTGAACCCGGCTCACGCCGAAGTCCTGGCGCCCGTGCTGCCCGAGGTGGCGGCCCTGGCCCAGGAGATGCTGGCGCTGCGCCACGACCTGCATGCCCATCCCGAGCTGGCCTATGAGGAGCACCGCACCGGCGACATCGTGGCCGAGAGGCTGGCCGCCTGGGGCTACGAGGTCCATCGCGGCCTGGGCGATACCGGCGTGGTTGGCCAGCTGCGCTGCGGCGACCACCAGAGCGGCAAGCGCCTGGGCCTGCGCGCCGACATGGATGCGCTGCCGATACGCGAAACCACGGGCCTGCCCTATGCGAGCCGCCACGACGGCAAGATGCATGCCTGCGGCCATGACGGCCACACGGCCACCTTGCTGGC
>JAFAIY010000234.1 GCA_019236485.1 Comamonas sp.
ATCACCTTTTGCGGCTGCTCCGGCACCAGATCGGGCGTTACAAGGTCTGAGCGTTCCACGGTAAGCATGGTGTCCACGAACAGGCGGTATCCCCTGGCCGTGGGCACGCGCCCCGCCGATGTATGCGGGCTGATGATCAGGCCCATCTCTTCCAGGTCGGCCATCACATTGCGTATGGTGGCCGGCGACAATTCCAGCCCGGAGGCACGCGAGAGAGTGCGCGAGCCTACCGGTTGACCGTCAGCGATATAACGCTCGATCAGCGCTTTGAGCAATAACTTGGCACGTTCGTCGAGCATGATTTCATTTTAATGATGTAATTTCCCAGATGACATCCACGTTCCGCCATATTGCCTTGATAGGCAAATACCACACTCCCGCAGCCGGTGCCCCGTCTGCTGCGGCAGGTCAGGCATTGCAAAGGATTGCGGCCTATGTGCGCAGTCTGGGGTGTGAGGTGATCCTGGATACCCAGTCGGCCATCTATGCAGGTCTGTCCGACTATCCGAGCATGGACGTGGGCGGCCTGGGCAAGCACTGCGACCTCGGTCTGGTGGTGGGCGGCGACGGCACCATGCTGGGCGTCGGCCGCCATCTGGCGCGCTACGGCACGCCTCTGGTCGGCATCAACCAGGGCCGCCTGGGGTTTGTCACCGATATTGCACTGGAGGATTTCGAGGCCTCGATCGCCCCGATTCTGCAGGGCGAGTACGAGGAGGACGAGCGTCCCCTGATGCAGGCCCGCGTCATGCGCGAGGACGCCTGCGTTTTCGAGGCCCAGGCCATGAACGACGTGGTGGTCAACCGCGGCTCGACCTCGGGCATGGTGGAGCTGCGCGTGGAGGTCGGCGGACACTTTGTGTCCAACCAGCGGGCCGACGGCCTGATCGTGGCCACCCCCACGGGATCCACGGCCTATGCGCTGTCAGCGGGCGGCCCCATGCTGCATCCCTCTATCCCGGCCTGGGTCATGGTGCCGATTGCGCCCCACAACCTCTCCAACCGCCCCATCGTCCTGTCCGATGCGCAGGAGGTCATGATCGAGGTGGCCGGCGGCCGCGATATCAGCGCGAATTTCGATATGCAGTCGCTGGCTTCGCTGCAGCATGGCGACCGCATCCTGGTCACCCGGGCCGATCACAGCGTGCACTTTCTGCACCCCAAGGGCTGGAATTACTTCGCCACCCTGCGCAAAAAGCTGGGCTGGAACGAAGGGGGCTCCTGACCATGGCCTTGAAACGCATAGTCCTGCGGGACTTTGTGATCGTCCAGACGCTGGATCTGGACTGGCAAGCCGGCTTTACGGTGCTGACCGGCGAGACCGGCGCGGGCAAGTCCATTCTGCTGGACGCTCTGCAGCTGGTGCTGGGCGCGCGCGCCGATGCACAGGTGGTGCGCGAAGGCTGCAGCCAGGCCGATATCTGCGTGGAATTCGACTCTCCCGCCTCTCTGCGGCCCTGGCTGGACGAATCCGGCTTTGCGCAGGAGCAACAGCTGCTGCTGCGCCGCGTCATCGACAGCCAGGGCCGCAGCCGCGCCTGGATCAACGGCACGCCCGCCACGGCCACCCAGCTGCGCCACCTGGGCGAGCAACTCATAGACATACACGGCCAGCATGCCTGGCAAAGCCTGACGCGCCCGGACTCGGCCCGCGCCATGCTGGACACCTATGGCGGCATAGACGGCACGCAGCTCAAAGCCCTGTGGCAGGACTGGCGCCAGGCCGGCCAGGCCTTGGAGCAGGCCCTGGCCGCCCAGGACAATCTGCAGCGCGAGCGCGAACGCCTGCAGTGGCAGATCGCCGAGCTGGACAAGCTCTCGCCGCGCGCCGACGAGTGGGAGGAGCTCAATGCCCAGCACACGCGGCTGTCGCATGCCCAGACCTTGATGGATTCCGCCCAGACCTGTTTGCAGCTGCTCGAAGACGACGATGCGGGCGCGGCCAACCCCTTGGGCAGGGCCCACCATCTGCTGCAGGACCAGGAGCATCTGGAGCCTGAGTTCCAGAACATTGCCGACGTGCTGGGCTCCTGCGTGGCGCAGCTGCACGACGCACGCCACTCGCTGCAGGCCTATCTGCGCCGCGCCGATCTGGACCCCGAGCTGCTGGCCGACCTGGATGAGCGCCTGTCGCTATGGATGCAGCTGGCGCGCCGCTACAAGCGCACGCCCCAGGAACTGCCGGCTCTGCTCGAAGGCTGGAAGCAGGAGCTGCGCCAGCTGGACGCGGCCGTGGACGTCGACGCCCTGCGCTCCGCGGAGCAGGCCGCGCACCAGCGCTATCAAAGCGAAGCGCGCCAGATCTCGCAGCAACGCAGCCTGGCGGCGCCGCGCCTGTCGCGTGCCATCACCCAGTCCATGCAAAGCCTGGGCATGAAAGGCGGCCGCTTCGAGGTGCAGCTGGAATCCGCCGAGGCAGCCGGCCCCGCGGGCACGGACGGCGTGACCTTTCTCGTCGCGGGCCATACCGGCGCCACTCCCAAGCCGATTGCCAAGGTGGCCTCCGGCGGCGAGCTGTCCCGCATTTCTCTGGCCATCGCCGTCACCACCAGCGAGCTGGGCCAGGCCGGCACCCTGATCTTCGACGAGGTGGATTCCGGCGTCGGCGGCGCCGTGGCCGAAACCGTG
>JAFAIY010000252.1 GCA_019236485.1 Comamonas sp.
CCAGGCCATGAAGCTCTCCCCGCTGCGGGGCTGCAGGTCGTGGCCGCTGGCCAGGCACCAGGGGCGCTGCGATATGAGCTGCACGGCCATGGACCGCGCCTCGGAGCGTCTGGCCAATTGCTCGTCATAGATCTGCTCGTTGAGCAGCGGCGTCATCAGCACCACGGTGCGCCCCGCATTCTCGGAGCTCAGAGCATCGCGCGCCGCCTCCATGCTCTGGCCCCTGGAGACATCCTGCAGCACCACCTTGTCTCCCAGGTACTGCGGCAGATACTTCACATAGTGGTGCACGATGGGGTCCAGCAGCGGGCCGCGGCTTTCGGGCTGCACCAGATACCAGGTGCTGCCTCGGTCCTGCGCCTGCACCGGCCCGCCCAGCAGGCTGCCGGCGAGCAACGCCAGCAGCGCGGCGCATTGCCTGCCAATCAATCCAGACTTCGATACCGCCGATATGGTGGCCAGAGCTGTCATGCGCCCCCCGTTGTGCGCTTGCACCGCTGCAAGCGAGGTCGATCAAGTTTGTAGAAAAAATCCTACAGCAATCTCGCAAAACCACAAACGCCGGCGCCTGCACCGAGCCGGCGCGCCGCAATGCCTGCCTGCGGCGCGCGTCTCGGATTTCCAACAGTCAGTGCGCTTTTTCCCAGTCCGGCCCGAAGCCGATCTCGGCCAGCAGCGGCACATGCAGATCGGCCACGCCGGCCATGAGGGCCGGAATTTCGCTCCTGACCCAGTCCTGCTCGGCCTGCGGCAGCTCGAACACCAGTTCGTCATGCACCTGCATGATGACCTTGATGTTCGGCCTCTCAGCGTCCAGCCTGGCCTGCACGGCCACCATGGCCTTCTTGATCAGATCGGCCGCCGTGCCCTGCATGGGCGCGTTGATGGCCGCGCGCTCGGCCGCCTTCTTGCGCGGGCCGTTGCCGCCGTTGATCTCGGGCAGGTACAGGCGTCGGCCGAAGACGGTCTCCACATAGCCCTGGCTGTGGGCCAGCTCCACGGTTTCGTCCATATAGCGCTTCACTCCCGGATAGCGCTGGAAGTATTTGTCGATATAGGCGGCCGCGGCCTTGGTCTCTATGCCCAGGTTCTTGGCCAGGCCGAAGCTGCTCATGCCGTAGATCAGGCCGAAGTTGATGACCTTGGCATAGCGGCGCTGCTCGCTGCTGACCTGGTCGAGTTCGACGCCGAACACCTCGGCTGCCGTGGCGCGGTGCACGTCCAGGCCCTGGCGGAAGGCCTGCAGCAGCGCCTCGTCGCCGCTGAGGTGGGCCATGATGCGCAGCTCGATCTGCGAGTAGTCGGCGCTGGCGATGAGCTTGCCCTCGGGTGCCACAAAGGCCTCGCGTATGCGCCGGCCTTCGGGTGTGCGCACGGGGATGTTCTGCAGATTCGGGTCGTTGCTGGACAGCCGGCCCGTGACGGCCACGGCCTGCGCATAGTGGGTGTGCACGCGGCCGTCGCTGGGCAGGGCCATCTGCGCCAGCTTGTCGGTATAGGTTCCCTTGAGCTTGGACAGCGAACGGTGCGCGAGAATCTTGGCCGGCAGCGGGTAGTCCTCGGCCAGCTTTTCCAGCACCTCCTCATCGGTGCTGCGCGCGCCGGTGGCGGTCTTCTTCACCACGGGCAGGCCCAGCTTGTCGAAGAAGATCTCGCCCAGCTGCTTGGGGCTGGAGAGATTGAACTGCTGGCCCGCGATCTCGTAGGCCTCGTTCTCCAGCTGCAGAATGCGCGTCCCCAGGTCGTTGCTCTGGCGCGCCAGCTCGCCCGCGTCTATGCGCACGCCGTTGCGCTCCATGCGGAACAGCGCTTCGCTGGTCTGGATTTCCAGCTCGTAGATATGCAGCAGGCCGGGGTTGGCCTGGATCTGCGGCCAGAGCACGCCATGCACGTCCAGGGTCTGGTCCGAGTCCTCGCAGCTATAGGCCGCGGCTTTCTCGACGGCCACATGGGCGAACGGAATCTGGTTCTTGCCCTTGCCGCACAGGTCCTCGTAGCTGATGCCGGTGCGGTTCACATGGCGCAGCGCGAGGCTGCTCAGATTGTGCGGACGGTGCACTTCCAGCACATAGGACTGCAGCATGGTGTCGTGCGCATAGCCGCGCACCGTGATGCCGTGGTTGGCAAACACATGCTGGTCGTACTTCACATGCTGGCCCAGCTTTTTCTTGGCCGGATCTTCCAGCCAGGGCTTGAGCTTGGCCAGCACCAGGGCCATGTCCAGCTGCTCTGGCGCCTCCAGGCCTTCGTGGCGCAGCGGAATATAGGCGGCCTCGCCCACCTGCACGCTGAAGGAAATGCCGACGATCTGCGCCACCATCTCGTCCAGCGAGTCGGTTTCGGTATCCAGAGCCGTCAGCTCGGCCGCGTGGATCCTGGCCAGCCAGGCGTCCAGCTCGGCCTCGTCCAGAATGGTGTGGTAGACCACATCGCGCTGCTGGGCTGCGACGGCGATCTCCGTGGTCTCGGCGTCTTCGGCGTCTTCGGCGTCGAACAGGCCGCCCTGGGCCTCTGCAGGCTTCTGGGGCGCGGCCTCGGGGCTGGCCGCAGCGGCCGTCCGCGCCAGACCCTTGAAGCCGTATTTTTCATAGAAAGGCGCGAGCGCCGCATTGTCGGGCTCGGCCAGGGTCACGGCATCGAGCTGCGGCAGGCCGTCCACATACCCGGCCAGATCGCAATCGGTCTTCATGGTCACCAGCTGGCGGCTCAGCGCCAGCTGGCCGCTGGCGATGGCATCACGCAGGTTCTGCCCCGCAACGCCCTTGATGCTGGCGGCATTGGCTATCAAATGGTCCAGCGAGCCGTACTCCTCCAGCCATTTGGCGGCGGTCTTGGGACCCACCTTGGTCACGCCCGGCACATTGTCCACGGTATCGCCGACCAGGGCCTGGTAGTCGATCATCAGCGCCGGCGGCACGCCGAACTCCGCCGTCACCCCGGCGATGTCGCGCTTTTTGCCGTTCATGGTGTCGATGATGGTCACATGCTCGTTGACCAGTTGGCTCAGGTCCTTGTCGCCGCTGGAGACGATGACATCGATGCCCTGGGCGGCCGCGGTGCGCGCCAGCGTGGCGATCACATCGTCGGCCTCCACGCCGGGCACGGCCACTACCTGCCAGCCCAGCAGCCGCACCACCTCGTGGATGGGCGCGATCTGCTCGCGCAGATCGTCGGGCATGGGCGAACGCGTGGCCTTGTACTCGGTATACAGCTCGTCGCGGAAAGTCGGGCCCGAGGCATCGAACACG
>JAFAIY010000319.1 GCA_019236485.1 Comamonas sp.
ATCCAGGGCATGGGCTGGCTGACCACCGAGGAGCTGGTCTGGCATCCGCAAAGCGGCAAGCTCACCACCCATGCGCCCAGCACCTACAAGATCCCCACGGCCAACGACTGCCCGCCCGTGTTCAATGTGCGCCTGTTCGAGGGCGACAACTACGAGGATTCCATCCACCGCAGCAAGGCCGTGGGCGAGCCGCCGCTGCTGCTGCCGTTCTCGGTGTTCTTCGCGATACGGGATGCGGTCTCGTCCGTGGCCGATCACCGCCTGAGCCCGCCGCTGCGTGCGCCTGCCACGCCAGAGGCCATCCTGCGAGCAGTGGAAGCCGTTCAAGGGCACACTCGCTAACTTTTCCTCACGGGTGTTGTCGCCCCGCGGGGCGGCAGCCGTTCTGAATCATGGCTGTTGCCGCGGGGCAAGGCTATGTGCTGCGCCGTCTATGCATGGCGCAGGATTGGGCGCGTTCCTCACGTTGCGCCCGGCATGCAAAACAACACGGAGACTATGCAATGAACTGGACAGAGCGGATATTCAAACTCAGCGAGCACAAAACCAATGTGCGCACGGAACTGGTGGCGGGCCTCACCACTTTTCTCACCATGGCCTACATCATGTTCGTCAATCCCTCCATTCTGGGGGATGCGGGCATGCCCAAGGGGGCGGTATTCGTGGCGACCTGCCTGATAGCGGCCCTGGGCTCCACCATCATGGCGCTGTATGCCAACTACCCTATCGCCCTGGCGCCAGGCATGGGGCTCAACGCCTATTTCGCCTATGTGGTGGTGCTGAAGATGGGCTTTACCTGGGAGGCCGCGCTGGGCGCGGTGTTCGTCTCGGGCTGTCTGTTCCTGATCTGTACCCTGTTCGGCCTGCGTGAGCTCATCATCAAAGGCATTCCGCAGTCCATACGCGTGGCGATCACCGTGGGCATCGGCCTGTTCCTGGCGCTGATCGCGCTCAAGACGTCCGGCGTGGTGGCTGCCGACGGCGCGACCTATGTGACGCTGGGCGATCTGCACAAGCCCGAGGTCATCATGGCTTCGCTGGGCTTTCTGCTGATCGTGGTGCTGGACCGCCTCAAAGTGCCTGGCGCGCTGCTGATCGGCATCCTGGCCGTGACCATCGCCTCTTTCTTCTTCGGCGGCAACAAGTTCCAGGGCGTGTTCTCCGTGCCTCCCTCGATCGAGCCCACCTTCTTCAAGCTGGACATCAAGGCCGCGCTCACGGGCGGGATTCTCAATGTGGTGCTGGTGTTCTTCCTGGTGGAACTGTTCGATGCCACGGGCACGCTGATGGGCGTGGCGCGCCGCGCCGGCCTGCTGGTGCCCGAGCGCATGGGGCGTTTCAACCGCTCGCTGCTGGCCGACTCCGGCGCCATCTTCGTGGGCTCCATGCTCGGCACCTCCAGCACCACGGCCTATGTGGAAAGCGCGGCGGGCGTGCAGGCCGGCGGTCGCACGGGCCTGACGGCGCTCACCGTGGCCGTGCTGTTCCTGGCCTGCCTGTTCATCGCGCCCCTGGCCGGCGTGGTGCCCGGCTATGCCACGGCTCCGGCGCTGCTGTTCGTGGCCTGCCTGATGCTCAAGGATCTGACCGAGGTGCAGTGGGAGGAGACCACCGAGGCCGTGCCCGCCGTCATCACCGCGCTGATGATGCCTTTCACCTATTCCATCGCCAACGGCCTGGCCTTCGGCTTCATCAGCTATGCGGTGCTCAAGCTGTTCACGGGCAAGGTCAGGGAGGTGCACTGGATCGTGTGGCTGATCGCCGCGATCTTCCTGTTCAAGTTCATCTACCTCGGCGGACATTGAACGCAGCGATAAAAAAAGGCGGCTTTCGGGCCGCCTTTTTCATGTCCGGCTCTCAGGCCGGATAGATGGCGCCCAGAATGCGCGGCCCGCGGGCGCCGGTCACGCTGGCCAGATTGCCGGGCAGGCCCAGCAGGCAGCGACGCGCCAGCCAGGCAAAGGCGGCGGCCTCGACCTCCAGCGGCGGCAGGCCGCGCTCCGCGGTGCTGCCGACTCTGACGCCGGGCAGCAGCGCCGCCAGGCGCTGCATCAGATAGGTGTTGAGCGCTCCGCCGCCGCAGACCAGCAGCTGGTCGCTGCCGCGGCCGAAGTGCCGCACCGCATCGGCGCAGCTGGCGGCCGTGAATTCGGTCAGCGTGGCCTGCACATCGGCGGGGGCGGCCTGCGCCGCATGGTGCAGCAGATGCCGGGCCAGCCAGTCGGCATGGAAAAGGTCGCGGCCCGTGCTCTTGGGCGGCTGCTGGGCCAGATAGGGCTCGGCCAGCATGGCGGTCAGCAGCCCGGGCAGGGGCCGGCCGCTGGCCGCCCATTGCCCGCCGTCGTCATAGGCCCGGCCCGTGTGCTGCAGGCACCAGCCATCCATCAGCGCGTTGCCGGGGCCGGAGTCGAAGCCCAGCACCGAGCCATCGGCTCCGAGCACGCTGAGATTGGCGATACCGCCGATATTGAGCACCAGCGTGCTGCGGCCTTCCTGGCCGAACAGGCTCTGGTGAAACGCCGGCACCAGCGGTGCACCCTGGCCGCCGGCCGCGATATCGCGGCTGCGCAGGTCGGCGACCACGGTGATGCCGCAGAGCTCGGCCAGCAGGGCCGGCGCGTTGAGCTGCAAGGTGTAGCCTGTGCCGTCGAACATCTGCGGCCTGTGGCGCACGGTCTGGCCATGGGCGCCTATGGCCGCGACCTGATCGGGCCGGATGCGGGCCGCACTCAGCAGCTGCCGCACGACCTGGGCGTAGTGGCGCACCAGGGCGTTGGCGGCCAGCGCCGCACGGTGCAGCTCGTCCTGGCCACCGGCCGTATTCAGCGCCAGCAGCTCGGCGCGCAGCGCTGCGTCAAAACCACAGCTCGCATGCTGCAAGACCCGGGTGCCCTGTTCGAAGTTCACGAGAACCCCGTCGACACCGTCCAGCGAGGTGCCGGACATCAGTCCTATATAGAGATGGCTCTGGGCGGCGTTGGCGTGGGGCATGGTGAATCGTGAGTGGCGTGGTGCCTACTATCTTAGCTGTAGCGTGCGGCCGTTGCCTGGCAAGCGCTGTTGCGCCTTCTTGCGCTTGAAAACAAAAGGGCTGCAACAGCAGCCCTTGGGAAGTGGAGGCGATGGCCGTGTCAGCGTGCGCTGGCCATGGCAAAGGACTCGGAGCCCGCATTGAGCTCGATGCGCATCTGCGCGGCCAGCTTGTCGAAGGCCGGACGGGCGGCCTTGGA
>JAFAIY010000359.1 GCA_019236485.1 Comamonas sp.
GCCAAGGCCGAGGGCCTGAACGTGACGGCCGACGTGTCCATCAACTCGCTGCTGCTGACCGAGAACGATATCGGCTATTTCGACAGCAGCGCGCGCCTGACGCCGCCGCTGCGCCAGCAGCGCGACCGCGAGGCGCTGAGCGCGGCGCTGGCCGACGGCACCATCGATGCGCTGGTCTCCGACCACACGCCCGTGGACGAGGACGCCAAGGTTCTGCCGTTTGCCGAGGCCGAGCCCGGCGCCACCGGCGTGGAGCTGCTGCTGTCCGTGGCCATCAAATGGAGCCGCGAGCAGAATGTGCCGCTGGGCCGTGCGCTGGCTGCCGTCACCTCTGCGCCCGTGGCCGTGCTGGGCAGTGCGCTGGGCGAGCAGCAGGCGCAGCTGGGCCAGCTCAAGGAAGGCGGCGTGGCCGATCTGTGCATCGTGGACCCCGATGCCGAATGGACGGTGGCGCCCAAGGCCTTGACCAGCCAGGGCAAGAGCACGCCCTTCAACGGCTACGAGCTGCCGGGCCGCGTGCGCTGCACGCTGGTCGACGGCCGGGTGGCGTTCGAAAGCACCTGCTGAGACGCTTTGCGCTCAGGCGTCGCAGCCGGCCTGAGGTCGCTGCGCCGCCTCCAGCCCCGGACCCTGGCGGTCCCGGGCATCGCCAGTGGCGGGAATCGCTAAACTCATAAAACCATGGCAAACGGTCTGCGCAAAATCAAAACCAGCCTGCGTGCTGTCTGGCGGGGCGCGCGCCTGCTGGCCCATCTGTTCAAGGGCGCATGGATCGTGGCTTTCCACTTTCCGCGCCTGCATTACTGGCAGCAGCACGAGCATGTGCAGGCCTGGGCCGCGACCCTGCTGGTGCGCGCCGGCGTGCAGCTGGAGATCCGCGGCGAGCCGCCCGCCAAGGGGCCGGTGCTGCTGGTCAGCAACCATATCTCCTGGCTCGACATTCCCCTGCTGCATGCGGCACGCCACTGCCGCTTCATCTCCAAGTCCGACGTCAAGGGCTGGCCCATCATAGGCACGCTGGCCACGGCCGCGGGCACGCTCTATATCCAGCGCAGCTCGCGCCGCGATGCGCGGCGCATGGTCTCGGCCATGGAGGAGGCGTTCAAGCGCGGCGAAATCCTGGCCGTGTTTCCCGAAGGCACGACCAGCGACGGCCGCGAGCTGCTGAGCTTCCACTCCAATCTGCTGGAGGCGGCGGTGCTCTGCGAGGCGCCGGTGCTGCCCGTAGGTCTGCGCTTTGTCGACGGCACCAGCGGCGAGACCAGCTATGCGGCCACCTATGTGGGCGACGAGACCCTGCTGGGCTCGATCTGGCGCGTGCTCAGCTCGGAACAACTGGTGGCCGTGGTGCATTACGGCGAGGCCGAAACCGCCCAGGGCCGCGACAGGCGCGTCTGGTCCAGGGACCTGCGCGCCGAGGTGGACAGGCTGCGCCAGAGCTGAGCTTGCGTGCGGCATCGCTAAACTGCTGCCATGACAAGTTCTACCGACCTGCCCGTGAATCGCCCCGATATCACCATCTTCCACAACAACCGCTGCAGCAATTCGCGCGGCGCTCTGGCCCTGCTGCGCGAGCATGGCATCGAGCCGAATATCGTGGACTACATCGCCACGCCGCTGACGGCCCCCGAGCTGGCCGAGCTCGTGGCGCATCTGGGCGTGCCCGTGCGCGAGCTGCTGCGCACCAAGGAAGCGCAGTACCAGGATCTGGGCCTGGGCCAGCCTGCGGTCAGCGACGCGCAGATCTTTGCGGCTGTGGCGGCCCACCCGGTGCTGCTCAACCGCCCCATTGTGGTCACGCCCAAGGGCGCCAAGCTGTGCCGCCCGCCCGAGCTGGTGCTGGAGCTGCTCTAACGGCGCCGGTGCTGGGTGCATAGGCCTTGCAGGCCTTGTACAGCAATCACTGGATGCTCCTGTTTTTGTGATTTCCGCAGAAAATCCGTGGATCTAAGTCTGGCCTAAGTGTGGCGCTTCACACTTGCTTTCAACGTCACCCATGCGGTGTTTCCTTGAAAGGTTTGCCATGAATACACTTTTGTCCACTCCCCGCAGGCTGGTACTGGCTCTGGTGGCTGCTGGCGCCATTGGTGCGCTGGGTGCAACCGGTGCCGGCCTGGTCGGCGTGCGCAGCGAGGTCCATGCCCAGGCCGCGGCACCCGCGGTGCTGGCACAGCCGGCCGCCACAAACCTGCCTTCGGTGAATGCTCCCAATTTTGCAGATATCACGGCGCGCAACGGCGCGGCCGTGGTCAATATCAGCGTGGTCGGCACCTCGCGTTCCATGGGCGACGACGAGGGCGATGACGCCAGCGAGCGCCAGGGTTCGCGCCAGGCGCCGCAGGGCATGGACCCCGACGATCCCTTCTTTGAATTCTTCCGCCAGTTCGGCCTGCCCGGCACCGGGCCGCGCGCCCAGCAGCCCGATACGCCCATGCGCGGCGAAGGCTCGGGCTTCATCGTCTCCAGCGACGGCGTGATCCTGACCAATGCCCATGTGGTGCATGGCGCCAAGGAGGTGACGGTCAAGCTCACCGATCGCCGCGAGTTCAATGCCAAGGTGCTGGGCCAGGACCCCAAGACCGATGTGGCCGTGCTCAAGATCAATGCCAAGGGCCTGCCCACGGTCAAGCTCGGCCAGACCTCGAATCTGCGCGTGGGCGACTGGGTGCTGGCCATAGGCTCGCCGTTCGGCTTCGAGAACAGCGTCACGGCCGGCGTGGTCAGCGCCAAGGGTCGCTCGCTGCCCGATGACTCCTTCGTGCCCTTCCTGCAGACCGACGTGGCCATCAACCCCGGCAACTCTGGCGGCCCGCTGTTCAATGCGCAGGGCGAGGTGGTGGGCATCAACAGCCAGATCTACACGCGCTCGGGCGGCTACCAGGGCGTGTCGTTTGCGATTCCCATCGAGGTGGCCACGCGTGTGCAGCAGCAGATCCAGTCCACGGGCCGGGCCCAGCATGCCAAGCTGGGCGTGAGCGTGCAGGAGGTCAACCAGGCGTTTGCCGACTCTTTCAAGCTCGACAGGCCCGAAGGTGCGCTGGTGGCCAGCGTGGAAAAGGGCGGGCCCGGGGCCAAGGCCGGACTCGAGCCCGGCGACGTGGTGCGCAAGGTCGATGGCACGCCCATCGTCGGCTCAGGGGATTTGCCGGCCTTTATAGGCCAGGCCATGCCCGGCCAGAAAGTGACGCTGGACATCTGGCGCAAGGGCCAGGCTCGCACGCTGACGGCCACCCTGGGTGACGCCAGCGACAAGACGGCCAAGGTGGCCAAGAGCGCGCCCGATGCCGACAAGGGCAAGCTGGGCCTGGCGCTGCGTCCGCTGCAGCCCGATGAGAAAAAGCAGATCGGCGTCGATTCCGGCCTGCTTGTGGCCCAGGCCAGCGGTCCGGCCGCCGCGGCCGGCATTGCGCGGGGCGATGTGCTGCTGTCCATCAACGGCGCACCCGCGGGCAATATCGACCAGGTGCGGGCGGCCGTGGCCAAGGCCGACAAGACGGTGGCCGTGCTGATCTGGCGCGATGGCAACAAGATTTTCGTGCCCGTGCGCCTGAACTGAGCTTCTACGGCGCGAGAAAACCGCATCCGTTCCGGATGCGGTTTTTTTATGGACCTGGGCGATTGATCTGAAACAGGAATTGCCTGAAAGAATCGGTCGCAGGCGGGCTTCTACTCATGAAAATGTCACATTTTTTTGGTAAGAAATTTGTATATGTGTAATGCTAGACTGCCGTCTTAACGCGTCCGCTCGTCTGAATGATGGGGTCTGTCGTCGAATTGTGTGATTCGTCGGTACTGCGGCGCGACTACAAACCAGCCAGGGCCGCATGGCGCGCCTGGCGTCGCGAGGGAGGCGCTCTTGGAACAGCAACACAGTCTGCAGGTCAGGAACCTGGGAGCCTCCTATGGTCCGCGCGTCATCCTGGCCGAGTTGGACTTTGTGCTGCCGCGCCTGGGCGTGAGCGCTTTGCTGGGGCCCGCAGGCACGGGCAAGTCCACTTTGCTGCGCACCCTGGCCGGCCTCAATGCCGGCAACCCCCGGTTCCGCTGCTGGGGCGAGATTCTCCAGGCCGGGCAGGCGCTGGACATGCCCCCGGATGCGGAGCGCTCCCAGGGCCTGCCGCGCCTGGTGCAGCAGCATGCGCGGCTGATGCGCGCCAACACCCTGGATGCCCTGATCGAGATGGTGCGCGGCACCGAGTCCCGTTCTCCGCTGCAATGGCGCCACTGGGCCACGGAGCAGCTGCAGGCCTACGGCTTTGCCGAGCTGGCCCAGGTGCTGGACAGCCCGACCATGTTGCTCAGCAGCGTGCAGCAGCGCGCCGTGGCCATCTTGCGCGAGGCCTGGGCCAGGCCCGCCGTGCTGCTGGTGGACGAGCCCACGGCCGATCTGGAAGGCTATGAGGCCTATCTGCTGCTGGATCTGCTCAAGCAGGCGGCGCAGCACAGCAGCGTGCTGCTGGTGACGCATCAGCAGCAGCATGCGCAGGCCGTGGCGCAGCATATGCTGCTGCTGGCGGGCGGG
>JAFAIY010000404.1 GCA_019236485.1 Comamonas sp.
CATCCCTGATATACCCTCAACCGCCCCAGCATGCTGAACAGGCTGAAGAGTCTTCCAAGCTCTTCGTCGCTGGTCGCTGAAGAGAACTCGGGACTGGCGCGCCGTTTCAGCTCATGCACGTCCCAGTTGGAAATCGCGGCGACGATGGCCGTATTGGCGTATTCCTTGCTCTCTTTGTCGAGGGCATTACCTTTGACGACAAGAGTCGAAGTCCCCACTACCACAGCGACAAAGATGCCAAGGAAGACGCCGCCCAGAATCATGAGAGTTCTTTTCACGAAGCACCTCCTTGGCGATTAGTCGAAAGCCCTACTACCCTACTAATTGATTTCACAGTGACCGCGCATAGGTCAGCCGCTTCGTAGCCGAGCAGAAGCGACATTCGAATGCCCCGCAGAGAGTACAGACGAACGGCAGGCAATGACCGAATTCCGCCGACCTGCGAGCCCCCGGGCACAGGTAGCCAATTCAATCGGGATGCATACCGAGCACGCTCAGCTGCTTGGAGCCGGCACGGAATGCAGCAGCGTGGGCGTCACGCCGTCGCCGTTGACGCTTTCCAGCTTGACGCCAAAGCCCCACAGGCGCGCCACATGCTTGAGCACCTCAAGCGCGTCGTCGGCCAGCGGCCGGCCCTGGTACTGGGTGTGGCGCAGGGTCAGGCAGCGGTCGCCGCGCAGGTTCACGTTCCAGACCTGGATATTGGGCTCGCGCACTCCCAGGTCGTACTGCTGGGACAGCAACTGACGCAGCGTGCGATAGCCGTCCTCGTCATGGATGGCGCTGACCAGCAGCTCGCGCTCGCTGGGGTCGTCGTGGATCGCGAACAGCCGCATGTCGCGCATCAGCTGCGGGCTCAGGAACTGGCCGACAAAGCTCTCGTCCTTGTAATTGCGCATGGCGTGGTGCAGCGCCGGCAGCCAGGGCGTGCCGGCCATGTCGGGGAACCAGCGCCGGTCTTCCTCGGTGGGGTTCTGGCAGATGCGGCGGATGTCGCGGTACATCGCAAAGCCCAGCGCATAGGGATTGATACCGCTGTAGGCGCGGTGCCCGGCCGGCGGCTGGTAGATCACATTGGTGTGCGAGGACAGCCATTCGATCATCACGCCGTTGGTGAGCCAGCCCTCGTCATACAAGGTATTGAGCAGGGTGTAGTGCCAGAAGGTGGCCCAGCCTTCGTTCATCACCTGGGTCTGGCGCTGTGGGTAGAAGTACTGGGCGATCTTGCGCACTATGCGCATGATCTCGCGCTGCCAGGGCTCGAGCAAAGGGGCGTTCTTTTCAATGAAGTAGAGGATGTTTTCCTCCGGCTCCTTGGGAAAGCGTTCGTTTTCCTGGGCCAGATTGTCCTTGCCGCGGCGCTCTGGCAGGGTGCGCCACAGCACGTTGACCTGCTGCTGCACATAGGCCTCGCGCTGCTCGCGCTCGGCGCGCTCGCGGGCCAGACTTTTCTTGGAGGGCCGGCAATAGCGATCGACGCCGAAGTTGGCCAGCGCATGGCAGGAGTCCAGCAACTGCTCCACCGCATCCAGGCCGTACTGCTCCTCGCACTGGGACACATAGTCGCGCGCATAGACCAGGTAGTCGATGATGCTGCCCGAATCGGCCCACATGCGAAACAGATAGTTGTTCTTGAAAAAGCTGTTGTGGCCATAGGCCGCATGGGCGATCACCAGCGCCTGCATGGCCGTGCTGTTTTCCTCCATCAGATAGCTGATGCAGGGGTTGGCATTGATGACGATCTCGTAGGCCAGACCCATATAGCCGCGCCGGTAGCGCCTCTCGGTGGCCAGAAACTCCTTGCCATAGCTCCAGTGGCGGTAATTGACGGGCATGCCCACGCTGGCATAGGCATCCATCATCTGCTCGGCGGTAATGATCTCGAGCTGGTTGGGGTAGGTGTCGAGGCCGTAGCGCTCGGCCGTGGCCGCAATCACGGTGTGGTAGCGCTCTATCAGCTCGAAGGTCCAGTCGCTGGGATCGGGCAGCGGATGCGCGGGGCGCTTGCCGGCCGGCAGCGGCGCGACGGGCACATCGCGCGGAGTGCGCTCGTTCACGACGGCCGCCCTGCCGTGGTGGGCGCCTAAGCTGGGGGCCAGCACGGGATATTGAGAGAGGTTCATATTGCCCCCTCTTTCTTGAACAGATCGCGAAACACGGGGTAGATCTCACCGGGCTCGGATACCTTGCGCATCGCGAAGTGGGGAAACAGCGGCGCCAGCTGGCTGTATTCCTCCCACAGGTTCTGCTCTTCCTGCACCACTTGCACATAGGCGTAATAGCGCACCAGCGGCAGGATTTTCTCGACCAGCAGATTGCGGCAGTTGCTGCCGTCGTCCTGGAAGTTGTCGCCATCGCTGGCCTGGGCCACATAGATGTTCCAGTCGCCCACGGGGTAGCGCGCGCGGATGATCTGGTCGAGCAGCACCAGCGCGCTGCTGACCACCGTGCCGCCGCTCTCCTGCGAATGGAAGAACTCGTCTTCGCTGACCTCGGCCGCCTGGGTATGGTGGCGGATGAAGACGATCTCAATCTTCTCGTAGTGTCGCGTGAGAAACAGGTACAGCAGTATGAAGAAGCGCTTGGCCAGATCCTTGCGCTCCTCGTCCATGGAGCCCGACACGTCCATCACGCAGAACATCACGGCCTGGCTGCTGGGCACGGGCACCTTGGCGCGGTTGCGAAAGCGCAGGTCCAGGGGATCGAGAAACGCCACCTTGCCCATGCGCGCCTTGAGCGCGTCTATGCGCCGCTGCAGTTCGGCCACGGCCTCGCTGGTGCCGTCGTCCTGGGCCAGCAGGGCGTCGAGCTCCTCCTGCAGCCGCTGCAGCTCGCGGTGCGGCGCCTTGGTCAAGGCAATGCGCCGCCCTAGGGCGCCGCGCATGGTGCGCAACACCGCCAGATTGTGCGGCGTGCCGTCGTGGCTGTAGCCGGCGCGGCGCGTCTTGTACTGCAGAGTGCTCGCGATATGGGTGCGCAACAGGCGCGGCAGGGCCAGGTCTTCAAAGAACAGCTCCATGAACTCTTCCTTGGACAGGGTAAAGGTGAAGTCGTCCTCCCCCTCCCCGCTGTCGCTGGCCTGGGAACCCGTGCCGCCAGCCCCGCCCTGGGGCCGGGGAATGCGGTCACCGCGCACATGGTCGCTATTGCCCGGGTGCACGGAGTCGCGCACGCCCCCCGGGCCGTGGCGGAACACCGGCTCGTGGATGTCCTTGCGGGGAATGGTGATGTTCTCGGCCTGGTCGATATGGCGGATGTCGCGCTTGGCAACGGCCTGCCGCACCGCCTCGGCGATCTGTTCCTTGAAGCGACGCACAAAACGCTCGCGATTGCCCACCGATTTATTCTTGCCTGCGAGCCTGCGGTCGATGATTTGTAATGCCATCTATACCCCCTGCATGACGCAGAACCAACAGGCCATCAGCTACTCTTGCGCACACGCAGATACCATTCGCACAGCAGACGCACCTGCTTGGGCGTGTAGCCCTTGGCCTCCATGCGCGTGACGAAGTCCTCGTGCTTGCGTGCATCCTCGGCGCTGGCCTTGGCGTTGAAGCTGATGACGGGCAGCAACTCCTCGGTGTTGGAGAACATCTTCTTCTCTATCACCAGGCGCAGCTTCTCGTAGCTGGTCCAGCTCGGATTCTTGCCCTGGTGATTGGCGCGCGCGCGCAGCACGAAGTTCACGATCTCGTTGCGGAAGTCCTTGGGATTGGCGATGCCCGCAGGTTTCTCGACTTTTTCCAGCTCGGCGTTGAGCGCGTTGCGGTCGAACACCTCGCCGGTGTCGGTGTCGCGATACTCGCTGTCCTGGATCCAGTAGTCAGCATAGGTGACATAGCGGTCGAAGATGTTCTGGCCGTACTCGCTATAGCTCTCCAGATAGGCGGTCTGGATTTCCTTGCCTATGAACTCTGCATAGCGCTGCGACAGGTATTCCTTGATGAAGCCTATGTACTTGGTCTCAAGCTCGGCGGGGAACTGCTCGCGCTCGATCTGCTGCTCCAGCACATACATCAGGTGCACGGGGTTGGCCGCCACCTCGGTGCTGTCGTAGTTGAAGACCTTGGCCAGGATCTTGAAGGCAAAGCGCGTGGAGATGCCCGTCATGCCCTCGTCCACACCCGCATAGTCGCGGTACTCCTGGTAGCTCTTGGCGCGCGGGTCCGTGTCCTTAAGGCTTTCGCCGTCGTAGACCTGCATCTTGCTGAAAATGCTGGAATTTTCCGGCTCCTTCAGGCGCGTGAGCACGGAGAACTGCGCCATCATCTTCAACGTTCCCGGAGCGCACACGGCATGGGCCAGCGAGGACTCGCGGATCAGCTTCTCGTAGATCTTCACCTCTTCGGAAACGCGCAGGCAGTAAGGCACTTTAACGATGTAGATGCGATCCAGAAAAGCTTCGTTATTGCGGTTGTTGCGGAACGCCTTCCACTCGCTCTCGTTGCTGTGCGCCAGCACCAGCCCGTCGAAGGGGATCGCGCCAAAACCCTCCGTGCCCTTGTAGTTGCCCTCCTGTGTCGCGGTGAGCAGCGGATGCAGCACCTTGATGGGGGCCTTGAACATCTCGACGAACTCCAGCAGGCCCTGGTTGGCCAGGCACAGGCCGCCCGAGTAGCTATAGGCGTCGGTGTCGTCCTGGGCATAGTTCTCGAGCTTGCGGATATCCACCTTGCCCACCAGGCTGGAGATATCCTGGTTGTTCTCGTCGCCGGGCTCGGTCTTGGCAATCGCCACCTGCCTGAGGATGCTCGGATAGCGCTTGACGACGCGGAACTGGCGGATGTCGCCGCCGTACTCTTCGAGGCGCTTGACGGCCCAGGGCGAGAGCACATGCTGCAGGCAGCGCCTGGGGATGCCGAACTGCTCCTCCAGCACCGGCCCGTCTTCCACGACATCGAACAGACCCAACGGCGACTCGTTCACCGGCGAGCCCTTGAGCGCGTAGAACGGCACTTTCTGCATCAGGTATTTGAGGCGCTCGGCGATCGAGCTCTTGCCGCCGCCCACCGGCCCCAGCAGATACAGGATCTGCTTGCGCTCCTCCAGCCCCTGGGCCGCATGGCGGAAGAAACTCACCACCTGCTCTATCGAGTCCTCCATGCCGTAGAACTCGGAAAAAGCCGGATAGCGGCGGATGACCTTGTTGGCGAACAGACGTGACAGCCGTGGGTCGTTGCGCGTGTCCACCATCTCGGGCTCACCCATGGCCTCCAGCATGCGCCGGGCGGAGCTCTCATAGGCCATGGGATCACGCTGGCACAGGGCCAGGAACTCATCGACCGACATCTCCTCCTCGCGCAGATGAACGTAACGCGCAGCGGTGTTGCTGATGACATCCATACGACCTCCCCTGGCGACACCCCAAGGCGAACAGTGCCGCGAAGTTGCAAGGCATTCGCTACCGTATGGGGAGTTTGTAGCATCTTGCCCAGGCTTTGAACAGGCGACCCGTCCTACAAACACGCGCAGGCCAATACCCCAACTCAAGGCAGGCCGAATGCGCCCCTACCCGGCTCCAGACAAGCCTGGCGCGGGCCTCATGGAAGCAGGTGGCAGCGAGCAGGAAAGAATAGCGAGGCCTGCCAAGCAGCGCGCCACAGAGCAAGGCTTAGCCTGTAAAAAAGGGAGCTACTGACGCCAGGAACATCTGCTTTTCTACTAGCTTCGACCTGAAAACCAATAGCTATCCAGCGCAACAAGCTCTTTTTTTCAATAGCAGCAAGATTCAACCCGCGGTCGCCGCCGATGCCTGGGGCGCGGCGCTCTTGGCGCCGGGCCGCGTCATCGCGCTGCCCATGGCCGCGCCCATGATGCAGGCGATGGCCAGCCACTGCACCGGCGCCAAATGCTCGCCCAGCAGCAGCATGCCCATGAGTGCCGCGACGGCAGGCTCGGTCGCCAGCGCGATGCCAAAGGTCGCGGGCGGCAGGCGGCGCAGCGCCAGCATCTCCAGCGTATAGGGCAAGGCGCTGGAGATGGCGGCCACCATCAGGCCGAACAGCAGCACCGATGGCGCGAGCAGCTTGGCGCCGGCCTCGGCCACGCCAAAGGGCACGACCACCAGGGCCGCACAGGCCAGTCCCAGCGAGACGGCCTGGCCGCTGGGCACATGGCTCATGCGCTGACCCAGCAGAATGTACAAGGCCCAGCAAACGGCAGCGCCCACCGCGCAGGCAATGCCCTGGGGAGAGAGCGCCAGCGCGGAAGCACCGCCGGCGCCTATGCCTATGGGCAGGATCAGGGCCAGCCCGGCCACGGCCAGCGCCAGCCAGACGAAGTCCACGGGCCGGCGCGAATGGTAGATGGCCACGGCCAGCGGCCCCGAGAACTCGATGGCCACGGCCAGCCCGAAGGGAATGCTGCGCAGCGCCATGTAGAACATGAGGTTCATGCCGCCCAGCACCACGCCGAAGCGCAGCAGCGCCCAGGCCTGCTGGCGATTCAGCGTCCAACGCCAGGGTCGCCATACGCAGACCAGAATCAGCGCCGCGAATCCCACGCGCAAGGCCGAGGTGCCCTGCGCTCCCACCAGCGGAAACAATTGCTTGGCCAGGGAGGTACCCACCCCCAGGGAGGTGACCGAGCCCAATACGGCCAGCAGAGGCCACCAGTGATTCCAGCGATTTTTCGACATAGCGACGTACGATATTGCATACACCGCGTGGAAATCGCTTGATTTCCGCCAGTTTTGTGCAAGTTTCGCTCTCTCGCCCTCCTCTCCCGCCACCACCATGCCCGCCGCCGACCTAGATTCCTTTGACCGCGCCATCCTCGCCGAACTGCAGCGCAACAATCTCACGCCCCAGCGCCTGATTGCCGAGCATGTCAATCTCTCGGCCCCCGCCGTGCAGCGCCGCATCAAGCGCCTGCACGAGGAAGGCGTGATCGCGGCCAATGTGGCCGTGCTCGAGCCCGCAAGAGTCGGCCGGACGCTGACGGCCGTGATCACCGTGCAGCTGGTCAATGACCGACCCGATCTGTCGCGCGGACTGCGGGGCCGCATCGCCAAGGAAGCGGCCGTGCAGCAGTGCTTTTACGTGACCGGCGAAACGGACTACGTGCTGGTTGTCACGGCCTCCGACATGGAGGACTACCAGGCCATCACCCGAAGATTGTTCGAGGGAGACGACAACATCCGCCGCTACAGCACTTCCATCGCGCTGGAGCGCGTCAAGACCGGTTTGCAGCTGCCGGTCTGATGGGCGGAAGCCGCTAGGCCGCGGCGATGGCCAAAGCAGATACAAAATGCAACAATCAAAAACATCGAGTATGGAAAGCCAACCACAAAGAGACACACGATGAACAGCACCGCCTCGCCCGATATGGCAGCCCTAATTGCCGAGCGCACCCTGGCCAAATATGCCAAGGATTACTACCCAAGACGCGAGC
>JAFAIY010000465.1 GCA_019236485.1 Comamonas sp.
GCCCAGGCCCACGTCCTGGAGCAGCTGCAGCGGATGCGCGATGCTGGGCATGGAGGCGAAGAACTCCACGGCCTCGTCCACCTCCATCTGCAGCACGTCGCCAATGCTCTTGCCGCGCCAGCTCACGGCCAGGGTCTCGGGGTTGAAACGCGCGCCGTGGCAAACCTCGCAAGGCACTTTCACGTCGGGCAGAAAGCTCATTTCGATGGTGCGCACGCCCTGTCCTTCGCAGGCCGGGCAGCGGCCTTCGCCGGTGTTGAACGAGAAGCGCCCGGCCGCGTAACCTCGCGCCTTGGCTTCCAGCGTCTCGGCAAACAGCTTGCGAATCGTGTCCCAGAAGCCGATGTAGGTGGCCGGGCAGGAGCGCGGCGTCTTGCCTATGGGGGTCTGGTCCACCTCAAGCACGCGGTCCACGGACTCGAAGCCCTGCAGGCCCTTGCAGCCGATGAGGGCCGGCGCCTTGCCGGCATCCATGGCATCGCGCCCGGCCTTGGTGGCGCGCTGGCCCACCCAGGCCGCCACATTGGCCAGCAGCACGTCGCGCGACAGCGTGGACTTGCCCGAGCCCGAAACACCCGTCACCGCCACCAGCCGCTCCAGCGGCACGCGCGCGTCCACGTTCTGCAGATTGTGCATATGGGCGCCGAGCACGCTCAGCCACTTGAGTGCCGAAGACTCGGGCACTGCTTCAACTTCCGTAGCAGCAACCGCTTTCTTTTTTCGGGTCTTGGAGGTTTTAGCCTCTGTAACTGCCTGCTGTTCCGCGGCAGCCGCTTCCGTTTTTGCTGCAGCCTCCGCCGTCACGGGTGGTTCGCCCTCGCCCACCCAACGGCGCGACTGGAACGGGTGGCGCATGGCATGCAACAGATAGCGGCCCGTGACCGAATCCTCGGCCGCCATGATGTCGGCCACCGTGCCCTCGGCCACCAGGCGTCCGCCGCGGATACCGGCGCTAGGTCCGATGTCGATGATGTGGTCGGCGCGGCGAATCGTGTCCTCATCGTGCTCCACGACCACCAGCGTATTGCCCTTGTCGCCCAGCTTGTGCAGGGCGTTGAGCAGGATCTGGTTGTCGCGCGCATGCAGGCCGATGGTGGGCTCGTCGAGCACATAGCAAACGCCTTGCAGATTGCTGCCCAGCTGGGCCGCCAGGCGTATGCGCTGGGCCTCGCCGCCGCTCAAGGTGGGCGCACCACGATCCAGCGTCAGATAGCCCAGGCCCACTTCCTCGAGGAATTCGAGGCGGCTCTGGATCTCGGGAATCAGGTCGCGTGCAATGTCGGCTTCACGAGAAGTCATGTGGCCCGACAGCGCCAGCTGCTGCACCCAGCGGCGCACGTCGGAGACGGACAGCTGGGCGATGTCGGTAATGCCTATGCCGTGGAACTTCACGGCACGCGCCGTGGGGTTCAGGCGCGTGCCGCGGCAGGTCGGGCATTCGACCTCGGCCAGGTCTTCCACTTCCTGGCCTTCGAACTTCACTTCGCGGCCACGGTTGTCGTCGGCCAGCAAGGTGTCGTCATAGACCTTGCGCTGCTCCTTGCTCAGCTTCACGCCCGTGCCCACGCAGTCGGGGCACCAGCCGTGCTTGCTGTTGTACGAGAACAGGCGCGGGTCCAGTTCGGCATAGCTGGTGGCGCAGACCGGGCAGGCGCGCTGGGTGGAGAACACCTGCAGCGCACCGATACCG
Source organism: Comamonas sp. (assembly GCA_019236485.1). Classification (GTDB taxonomy): domain Bacteria; phylum Pseudomonadota; class Gammaproteobacteria; order Burkholderiales; family Burkholderiaceae_C; genus Comamonas. The sequence continues at coordinate 1,691 of JAFAIY010000465.1, forward strand.
GCCGTGCTTTGCCCGCCCTGCATGGCATCGGCCAGGTTCTCCAAGCCCGAGAGCACATGCAGCACGCCCTTGCCTATCTCCAGCGCCTGGCGCAGCTGCGCGCGCAGCTCGCCTTCGTTGGCAGCCGTCACCGTCACGCTGGCCACGGGCAGCTCTATGGTGTGCTCCTTGAAGCGATCGATGCGCGGGAAGCCCGTGGTCGGCAGGAACTCGCCGTCCACGCGCAGATGGGTGTAACCGCGCGGACGCGCCCAGTCGGCCAGTTCGGTATAGACACCCTTGCGGTTGACCACCAGCGGGCTCAGCAAACCTATGGTCTGACCGCGGAAGTGGGTCATGAGCTGGGCCGCAATGCTCTCCTCGGTCTGGGGCTGGACCACGGCATCGTCGTGTATGCAATGCTGCACGCCCAGCTTCACGTAGAGCAGGCGCAGAAAATGCCAGACCTCGGTGGTCGTGCCCACGGTGGACTTGCGTCCGCCGCGTGACAGGCGCTGCTCTATGGCCACCGTGGGCGGAATGCCGTAGACCGCATCCACCTCGGGCCGGCCCGCGGGCTGCACGATGGAGCGCGCATAGGCGTTCAGCGATTCGAGATAGCGGCGCTGTCCTTCGTTGAACAGGATGTCGAAGGCCAGCGTGGACTTGCCCGAACCCGAAACACCCGTCACCACGTTGAACTTGCCGCGCGGCACATCGACGCTGAGATTCTTGAGGTTGTGCTCCTTGGCGTTGACGATCTCGATCGCATTCTTGGCCTGCGGCACCTGGCTGGCCTTGGCCTTGCGCTCCGGCTTGTAGAGCATGGGCGCCACCTCGCGCACGGCCTCGCCGCCCACGCCCATGGCCAGGTCGTACTCGCGCAGGGCCTGGGCCGTGTGCGAGCCGGGGGCGTGCCGCACGTCCTCGGGCGTGCCTTCGGCCACGATCAGGCCGCCGCCGTCCCCGCCTTCGGGGCCCAGGTCGATCAGCCAGTCGCTGGCGCGGATCACGTCGAGGTTGTGCTCGATCACGATCAGCGAATGCCCGGCCTCCAGCAGCTTGCGCAGCGCGCGCATGAGCTTGGCAATGTCCTCGAAGTGCAGGCCCGTGGTCGGCTCGTCGAACAGGAACAGCGTGCCCTTCCTGGCCAGCGACTGCTTGGATTTGGACTGCGCCTTGGCCGCTTCGGCCAGAAAGCCCGCGAGTTTGAGGCGCTGCGCCTCGCCGCCGCTGAGCGTAGGCACGGGCTGGCCCAGCTTCACGTACTCCAGACCCACATCGACAATAGGCTGCAGCGCGCGGATCACGTCTCTATCTTGAGAGAAGAGAAGAGCGGCTTCGGCAACCGTGAGTTCCAGCACAGCGGCCACGTTCAAAGGCTTGC
>JAFAIY010000499.1 GCA_019236485.1 Comamonas sp.
CGCGCCATGATGGCTGCCTCGGTGCGCGTCAGATAGTACTCTGGCAGGCCGGTGATCTGCTCGAACAGCGCGCAGCCGCGCTCGTCGTAGAAAAACTTGGGCGAGATCTGCGCCAAGGGCTGCATCAGGCCCTGGCTCAATTCGCGCTGCAGCTCCCTCAGCGGTTCGGGCCGGGACGGCGGCGCCTCAGACTCGTCCAGCAGCACCTGATGACAGGCGCTAGCAATGCTGCGCTGCGCAAAACGGCCCGAGGGCAAGGGCAGAGGCAGGCGCCCGGCCCTGGCAAACCGCTCCGTCGACATCGACACACCATCCATGAGCTGATCTCCTTGCAAGCCGCCGGCCGGCCAAGGCCTGCCGCACGGCATGGATGCGATCCGTCGCCGTGCATCAGGGCACGGCTTCCGGCCCTGCGTGCCGCAGGACCCGGAGCCCAGATTAAAGCTTCACCCGAATGGCGAACGTAGGAGCGCTTCCTACGTTTGTGAAAATCTCATGTAGGGATTGGTTGCCCAATTTACTGGGGGATTCAACAAGGCCAGGGCTGGCTTGGTTGCAGTCAATGAACCACCCCGGCCGCAATGCGCCGCATCGGTCCGCAGACAGGGCTGCCTGCAGACCGGCGCGTCAAGTCACGCGCCGCGGCCTTGAACGCGAGTCCCGAGAAAGCGCTCGCTAACTCGCGGCGCCGTGCAGCACAGCATTGCGGCGTGCGTACAGGAAGTAGATCGCCAGCCCTATCCCCAGCCAGGTGAGGAAGGCGATCCAGGTCAGCGCTTCCAGGTGTGCCATCAGGAACAGGCAGAACCCCACCGACAGCAGCGGAACCACCGGCACGCCGGGGCAGCGGAAAGCCCGCGGCAGATCGGGACGGGTACGGCGCAGCACCAGCACCGCGATCGAAATCAGCGTGAACGCAGACAGCGTGCCGATATTGATCAGCTCGGCCAGCACATTGAGCGGCACCAAGGCAGCGATCGTCGCGAACACGATGCCGACGGTCCAGGTGGCAAAGTAAGGCGTGGAATGCACCGGGTGCACCGACGACAGCCTGGCAGGCAGCAGGCCGTCGCGCGACATCGCGAAGATGACACGGGTCTGGCCAAAGGTCATCACCAGGATCACCGTGGTCATGCCGAGAATGGCGCCCAGATCGACAAAGCCCGCGACCCAGTTCTGTCCCGCGTACTGCAACACCAGCGATACGGGGTGATCGACGCCTGCGAACATGGCGAAGGGAACGACGCCGGTCATGATGGCCGCGACAATCACGTACAGCACGGTGCAGACCGCCAGCGAGCCGATGATGCCGACCGGCAGGTCGCGGTGCGGATTGCGCACTTCTTCTGCGGCCGAGGTCACCGCGTCGAAGCCGATGAAGGCGAAGAACACCAGTGCCGCCGCATTGAAGATGCCGGTTGCGCCGAACGGTGCGAAAGGCTGCCAGTTGGCCGGCTTGACATGCCAGACGCCGACCACGATGAACAGCAGCACCACCGCGATCTTGATCGCCACCATCAGGTTGTTGAGGCGGGCCGACTCGCGCACCCCGCAGGCCACCACCCAGGTGATGGCCAGCATGATCAGGAGGGCCGGCAGGTTGAACAAGGTGTGCGCGCCGGGCACCGCGCCAGGCGCCGCCGTCAGCTCCACCGGCAAATGCAGGCCGAAGCCCGCCACCAGCGATTGGAAATAGCCCGACCAGCCCACCGACACCGCCGAGGTCGCCAGGCCGTATTCGAGCAGCAGGTCCCAGCCTATCATCCAGGCGATGATCTCGCCCAGGGCCGCGTAGCTATAGGTATAGATAGATCCCGACACCGGTATGGCCGAGGCAAACTCGGCATAGCACAGCGCGGCAAAACCGCAGGCCACGGCGGCAATGATGAACGAGATCATCAGCCCCGGGCCGGCGGTCAGCGCTCCGGTGCCGGTCAGCACAAAGATGCCGGTGCCGATGATGGCACCGATACCCATCAGCACCAGATCCATCGGACCCAGCACCTTCTTCAGTCCGCCTGCATGCCTTTCGGCCAGCATGGCGTCGATATCCTTGGTTCGGAACAAGCTCATGGGGGTGTCTCCTGCATGTTCTGCCGCGCTGGCGCAGAGCCGCTGCCGGAGGCGACGGCTCGTGCGGGCGCGTGCTATCCGGGCAGCGCGCCGCCGGGTAGGCAGCACGGTCTAGCGGCGCACAGATCGCGCGCCGGTCCCGGGATGGATTTGGATTGAGAACAGACTCGGTGAGGTGCGGGCCTCAAAACCGAATCAGCACGGCAAGCATGGCACTACAGTGGCTTGCTCGCCGCTGAAGTCAGAATCGCGGGCTTCAAGCGACGTGATGAACCCAGGCGAAGGGATCGGCGATCTTGCCGCGTTGCATGCCGGTCAGCATTGAGCGCAGGCGTTGCGTGACTGCGCCTTCCCCGCCATTGCCGATCGTGAATTCCCCGCCGACGTGGCGGACCTGCCCGATGGCGGTCACGACGGCGGCCGTACCGCAGGCGAAGGTTTCCTTGAGGCGGCCGCTGGCGGCATCGGCGCGCCACGACTCGAAGTCGTACGGCACTTCATTGACCGTCATCCCCTCGTGCCTGGCCAGCTCGATGATCGAGGCGCGCGTAATGCCCGGCAGGATCGTCCCTTTCAGAGGAGGCGTGCACAAAGTGCCGTCATCCATCACGAAAAACACGTTCATGCCGCCAAGCTCCTCGATCCAGCGGTGCTCCGCGGCATCAAGGAACACGACCTGGTCGCAGCCCTTGGCCGCAGCCTCGGTCTGGGCGATCAGGCTGGCCGCGTAATTGCCGCCGCACTTGGCCGCGCCGGTGCCGCCGGGGGCCGCGCGCGTGTATTGCTCCGAAACCCATACGGTCACCGCCGACTTGCCCGCCTTGAAGTACGGGCCGACCGGGCAGGCGATCACGCAGAACACGTATTCCGCCGCCGCACGCACGCCGAGAAAACTCTCCGACGCGAACATGAACGGGCGCAGGTAGAGGCTGCCGTCGCCGCCGGGAATCCAGGCGCGGTCAATGTCGACGAGCGCTTCCACCGCGCTCAGGAATGTGGCCTCGGGCAGGTCGGCCATAGACATGCGCGCAGCGGACGCGCGAAAGCGCTTGGCGTTCTCCTGCGGCCGGAACAGCGAGATCTTCCCGTCGTCGCCACGGTAGGCCTTCATGCCTTCGAAGATTTCCTGCGCGTAGTGCAGCACCGCGCAGGCTGGGTCGATCTGGAAAGGACGGCGTGCCTCGACCTTGGCGTCATGCCAGCCGCGCCCTTCGGTCCAGCGGATGGTGACCATGTGATCCGTAAACACGCGCCCGAAGACCGGGCTGACCAGCTTGGCAGCGATCTGATCGGCCGGGGTGGGATCGGGGCGAGGCTCTACGACGAATGGCAATTGATTTTCAGTGCTCATACTGTTTGTCTCCGGATGGCTCTTATGTGCGCAGCAGTGTAGAAAGCGCAGCCATCATCGTAAAATCAAAAATTCCAACACCTGATATCTTTTAAACGAATAGCAGAGAGGCGGGCATGGTCAAGTCACGCGAGCTACCGGAAAGGATTGCCAAGGAGATCACGCTGCGGCAGCTGCGCTACTTCGCTGCGGCGGCCGAAACCGCGCAGTTCTCGATGGCGGCCACCGCCGAGCATGTATCGCAATCGGCCATTACCAATGCGGTGCTGACGCTCGAGCAGCTTCTGGCCGTGCGCCTGTTCGAGCGCCAGCCACACGGCGTCGCGCTGACCGCCGAAGGTCACCATTTCTACCAGCACGCGCGGCAGATCCTGGATTCGGTCGAGGACGCGCTGCGCGAACCGCGCTTCCAGGTGCGTGGCTTGCGGGGAACCGTGCGCCTGGCCGCCTCCTACACCGTGCTGGGCTATTTCCTGCCCGGGCTGCTGGCGCGCTTTCGCACCAACTATCCAGACATAGAGCTGGACCTGCACGATATGGATCGCCCGAACATAGAGCGCGCCGTGTTTGCCGGAGAAATCGAGCTGGGCATCGCTCTGCTGTCCAATCTGGAGCGGCCGCAACGCTTTGCCCGTCACACCTTGATGCGCTCGCGGCGCCAGCTGTGGACCTCGGCCACGCATCCGCTGCTGGCGATCGAGCGGCCCTCGCTGCGCGACATCGTCGCCTATCCCTATATCCAGATCACCGTCGACGAGGCCGAGCAATCCACCATGCGCTATTGGCGCAGCCGGCGCCTGGTGCCGAATGTCGCGTTTCAGACCGGCTCGATGGAAGCGTTGCGCGGGCTGGTCGCGCATGGCTTCGGGGTGACCGTGCTGTCCGATATGGTGTACCGCCCGTGGTCGCTGGAGGGCAAACAGATCGAGGCCAGGCCCATCGCCGAGACGGTGCCGGACATGGAGGTCGGCATGCTGTGGCGGCCCGACTGCAAGCTCGACAAGCCGGCCGACGCGCTACGCGAGTTCCTGATCCACGCTTGCGGAAGCTGAGCAGGCTGTTCCAGGTCGGGCCTTAAGCATCCGCCGCTTTACCTGTTACACATTTGCCGGCGGTGTTCCGATGAGGCGCCTGCCCCAATTGCTGGAACAATGCGGCGATGCAGTCGTTCCCTAGCGGCCTGAAAAAAGAGTGCGTCCGCCGGTGCATCTATAAGACCCGGGACATAGCCCTGGCCGATATGCTTGACGGTATTGAAGTGTGCTGCAACCACTCACGCCGCCA
>JAFAIY010000483.1 GCA_019236485.1 Comamonas sp.
ATTTGTTCAAAGCTACAACTTCGGCAAGCACTTGAAAGCGCTCAGGTGGAAGACACCATTCCGTGCGATGTGCGAGGCGTGGGAAAAAGATCCAAGTCGTTTTAGACTTCATCCGCACCATCTCACTGTGGGACTGAACATCTTAGCTGATATTCCGGTGGTCTGGCATATCGTCTGGAATGCCACGGCGACCTTTGTCGCCGTCATCATCATCAGCCTTTTGCTGGATGAGGCTGGCTTCTTCGAGTGGGCCGCGTTGCATTTTGCCCGCTGGGGCGGCGGCAACGGCGTCAAGCTGTTTGCCTTCATCGTGCTATTGGGCGCCGCTGTGTCGGCCCTGTTTGCCAATGACGGGGCGGCCCTGATTCTCACGCCCATCGTGATGGCCATGCTGGTCGCGCTGGGCTTTTCTCCGGCAGCAACACTGGCGTTTGTCATGGCAGCGGGGTTTATCGCTGACACGGCAAGCCTGCCACTGATCGTCTCCAATCTGGTGAATATCGTCTCCGCCGACTTTTTCAAGATCGGCTTCAACGAATATGCGTCCGTAATGGTGCCGGCCAATATTGCCTCGGTGCTGGCCAGCCTTTGTGTGCTGCTGCTGTTTTACCGCCGCGATATTCCTGCCTCCTACGACGTAGCCCAGCTCAAGCAACCATCGGCTGCGATCAAAGATCTGGCAACCTTCCGAGCTGGCTGGGTCGTACTAGTTTTGCTACTGGTCGGGTTCTTCGCTCTGGAGCCCTTGGGCGTACCCGTCAGTGCTGTGGCAGCAGCGGGTGCCGCAATCTTGCTGGCGGTGGCGGCGCGAGGCCATGTCATCAGCACCAAGAAGGTGTTGCACGGTGCTCCATGGCAGATCGTGGTGTTCTCGCTAGGGATGTACCTGGTGGTCTATGGGCTGCGCAACGCGGGTCTCACGGGCTACATCGCCGTGTTGCTGAATCACTTTGCAGCCGGTGGCGTGTGGACCGCATCACTGGGCACCGGCGTGTTGTCTGCGGTGCTGTCCTCCATCATGAACAACATGCCCACGGTCTTGATCGGAGCCTTGTCCATCGATGCCTCCACGGCCAGCGGTGCTGTCAAGGCAGCCATGGCGTATGCCAATGTGATTGGCTGCGATCTCGGTCCCAAGATCACGCCTATTGGCAGTCTGGCCACACTCCTCTGGCTGCATGTGCTCGGCAAGAAAGGCACAACGATTGGCTGGGGCTACTACTTCAGAGTCGGTGCTGTGCTGACCATGCCCGTACTGCTTGTCACCCTGGCTGCACTGGCCCTGCGGCTCGGCGTGGCGTCATGAATCTTTGCAACGGGAATCTCGCGCTGTGAGCAATATCACGATCTACCACAACCCCGCCTGCGGCACGTCTCGCAACGTTCTGGCCTTGATCCGCAATAGCGGGGAAGAGCCCACGGTCATCGAATACCTCAAGACCCCGCCTGATCGCGCCACCCTGGTGGGCTTGATTCAAGCCATGAGCATCACGGTGCGCGATGTTTTGCGCCAAAAGGGTACGCCGCATGACGAGCTCGGCCTGGGCGACCTCAAGTGGACAGATGAGCAACTGATCGACTTCATGCTCCAGCATCCCATTTTGATCAACCGTCCGATTGTGGTCACCCCCCTTGGAACCCGCTTGTGCCGTCCCTCGGAAGTCGTGCTGGACATCCTCCCGAAGCCCCAACAGGCCGCATTCTCCAAGGAGGACGGCGAAGCCGTCATTGACTCGAAAGGAAACCGAATTGGCAAGCTCTGATCTCCCCAACCTGGACGAACAAGTTTTTGAAAAGCCCAGCCTGGAAGGCTTGTTGCCAGTCCAACGCGCGACGCATGCACCACGTATTCTGCTGCTCTATGGCTCGGTTCGTGACCGCTCCTACAGCCGCCTTCTGACCGAGGAAGCGGCACGGCTGCTGCGCAAGATGGGTGCCGAAACCAGGATCTTCGATCCGCACGGTCTGCCGCTGCCCGATGGGGCTCCTGACGATCATCCAAAGGTCAAGGAGCTGCGCGAGCTGGCCCAATGGGCCGAGGGCATGGTCTGGACGTCTCCAGAGCGCCACGGTGCCATGACCAGTATTCTCAAAGCACAGATCGACTGGATTCCTCTGTCCGTTGGCGCGGTGCGTCCGACGCAAGGCAAGACATTGGCGGTGATGCAAGTCTCGGGTGGCTCGCAGTCCTTCAATGCGGTCAACCAGATGCGTGTGTTGGGCCGGTGGATGCGCATGATCACCATCCCCAATCAATCGTCCGTTGCCAAGGCATTTGCCGAATTCGATGAGGCTGGGCGGATGAAGCCCTCTTCCTATTACGAACGGGTGGTGGACGTGATGGAGGAACTGGTCAAGTTCACCTTGCTCACGCGAGACTGCGCGGGCCATCTGGTGGATCGCTATAGCGAGCGCCGTGAAAGCGCCGAAGAACTGTCCAAGCGGGTCAACCAGCGAAGTATCTAAGTGATGCGGGCAGATGGGCTCTGCATTCCAGAATAAGTTCAGTGACCGCTTCTTCGCTACTTGAGCGGCTGCAATGGGTCGACACGAGTCTGTCGGGGCACGTAGAAACGGCCCTTCGAGCCAGTACGCGGCAAACCGTGCAATCGAGCGGCCGGTCGTGAGGGTGAAGCGGCCGTTCAGGACAGGCAGCCTTCAACGGCTGGTGTTGGCCATTGTGCTGCTCAAGCACCGAACCGTGAATGGCTCAGATCAGTCTTAAACAACCCTTCGCACACATGGCTGTGAGCTTGAGGACTGATGGCACTAGCATTGGGGGTACGAAGACTGGGTTGGCCAATTTCTTGTTTACCCCTTTGTTTACCCCTTGGCCCCAGAAAGACTAAAGGACTTAGCCCCTTTCGAAGCTAAGTCCTTGAATCATATGGTCGGAGCGGCGGGATTCGAACTCGCGACCCTCTGCTCCCAAAGCAGATGCGCTACCAGGCTGCGCTACGCTCCGTAAGCCGCTATTCTAACGTGAAAAATCCGCGCATTTTGGCAAGTGGCAGGTTTTTCAGCGCCAGCGGCACAAATCAATCAGCGCGAACCGCCCGAGGGAGCGGGGCCGCGGTTGGCCAGGTGACGGAAGGTGATGCGGCCCTTGGTCAGGTCGTAGGGCGACATTTCCAGCGACACCTTGTCGCCGGCCAGAATGCGGATGTGGTGCTTGCGCATCTTGCCGCCTGTGTAGGCGATCAACTGGTGACCGTTGTCCAGCGTGACGCGAAAGCGCGAGTCAGGCAGAACTTCCGTCACGGAGCCTTGCATTTCAATCAATTCTTCCTTGGCCATTTGTTCAATCTCTCAGATAAAGTCGGTTGCGGCGCTCGTTCGTGAACCACACCGACAGGGCCCGAGTGCTGCAAGGCTCAGGCATTCGGCAGATGCGGCGGGTGCGCTACGCAGGGCGCGCAGACCGAACAGAAGGCCGGTATCAAATCAAGCGTGATGCAAAGACAGCATTCACCTAAACTGTGGGATTGTAACGTCTAGGCTTTGCTCCTGTGCTGCAAAGGGGCGGAGCGTAGCGGCCATGAGACGCTCTGCAACAGCGCAGATGCAA
>JAFAIY010000138.1 GCA_019236485.1 Comamonas sp.
AAGATTTCTTCATGCTGTGGTGCTTTCTTTGGAAAATACGGCTGTCTCGAAACTAACACAGTCACCGGCGGCAAGCGGGCTGGCGGCGCAGGACTGGCCGCTATTTTTGCAATCATCCAACAGCTTTGCTGCACATCGCCGCCTGGCCACAGACCCTATCAAGCACCAGAAATGAGAGTTATGCGTTATTGGGGAACCCTGGTTCAATGGCATGACGAGCGGGGTTTTGGCTGGATCGAGGCCGATGCCGGCGGCGAAAAGCTTTTTGTGCACATCAGCGCTTTTGTGCCGCGTCCGCAGGCCGAGCAGCGCCCCCAGCCCGGGCAGCGGCTGGAGTTCGCTGTGGGGCTGGAAAACGGCAAGAAGCGCGCTCAGCAGGTGGCTTGGCAACCCCGGTCACAGCCACAGACCGGCAGCCAGCCACGCGCCAGGGGGGAGCAGGCCACCCGCGCGGCGGGCTGGCATGCTTCCAGTCGGTTCAGCTACGGGGTGTTGCTGGCCTGGCTGCTGCTGATGCTGAGCGGCTCTGTTTTCTGGAGCATGCCGCGCTGGATCTGGCTGGCTTATGCGGGACTGAGCGCGCTGACCTTCAGGGTCTATTGGCAGGACAAGTGGTCGGCCCAGCAGGGGCACTGGCGCACGCCCGAGAACACGCTGCAGGCCCTGGCGCTACTGGGCGGCTGGCCCGGAGCGGTGCTGGCCCAGCAGTGGCTGCGCCACAAATCGAGCAAGACCAGCTTTCAGCTGCAGTTCTGGCTGCTGGCCCTGGTCAATGTCGCGGCCCTGCTGTGGCTGCTTGCGTCGCCGGGTCGCCACTGGCTGACCTGAAGCGCCTCAGCCGTTGCGGCGCGGCAGAGGCGGCTGCTCCGCGGGAACATCGGGCGAGTGATCCTGCCCATGGCCGGGCTCGCTGCGGCGCGGGAAATGATGCTGCAGATGACGGCTCACGCGCTCCAGCGCCGTCACCAGTCCCACGCTGAAATGGCCGCCCTTGAAAGCCGATTGCATATCGCTGAGCAGCGTCTGCCACTGCTCGGCACTCATGGTGCGGTCCAGCGCGCGGTCGGCCACGATCTCTATCGCATGGTCGGCCAGCAGCAGATAGATCAGCGCACCGTTGTTGTGCTCGGTATCCCAGACGCGCAGCTTGCCGAACAGCGACAGCGCTCGCTGGCGCGGCGTGGCATCGCGCCAGATATAGCTGAACGGCAGGCCGGCCTCCACACAGATGCGCACCTGGCCGGTATGGCCGAGTTCGCTGCGCGCGATCAGCTGTTCGAGCTCGGCGAGCGTGGTTGCGGGCAGGGCCCGGCGCAGATGCAGCTCGGCCCAGCGGTGGCGCACCAGGCGCGCGAAGCGATGGAAAACATTGCTCATCTCACCAATCCCCCGAGGCGCCGCCGCCACCAAAGCTGCCACCGCCGCCCGAGCTGAAGCCGTCGCTGCCACCGGAACTCCAGCCGCCGCCACCTCCGCCGCTGCTCCAGCCGCCACCTCCCGTGCCTATATAGGGGCCGCCCCGGCCGCTGCGCGACAGATTGGAGAGCAGGGTGAAGAGCAGCCCCAGAAAGGCCGCAAATCCCGCAATCATCAGGCTGGTGGTGAACACATAGGCCAGGGCCCCGGCCGCGCCGCCCACGACCAGCGAACCCAGAACGCGCCCGAAGATGGCACGCGCCATGGCAATGGCTAGAGGAAAGCCAAAGAACAGCAGCGGCAGCAGGAAGTCGGCATGCTGGGTCCAGGACTGCTTGGCATGCCGGGGTTCGGGGGCGGGCAGTTTTTCACCGCGGATCAGCAAGCCCATCTGCTCTATGGCTGCGGACAGGCCGCCCGCATAGTCGTCGGCGCGAAAGCGCGGCTTCATGGCCCCGTCTATGATGCGGCCCGCCTGGATATCGGGAATCGCGCCCTCAAGCTTGCGCGCCACCTCGATGCGCATGCGCCTGTCATTCTTGGCCACCACGATCAGAGCGCCGTCGCCTATCTCCTTGCGGCCCAGCTTCCAGCTGCTGGCCACGCGCCAGGCATAGGCGGCAATGTCCTCGGGCGCCGTGGTCGGCACCATGAGCACCACGATCTGGGCACCGGTGTCGTCCTCGAGCTTTTTGAGCTGGGCGCCCAGTGACTGCAGATCGCCGCTGGCCAGCGTGCCCGTGGTGTCGATCACGCGACCCGTGAGCTCGGGCACGGGCTGCAGCTGAGCGCCGGTCTGGGCCCGGGCCGGCAGTGCGGCAAGCAGGCCAAGCCACACGAAAACAATAGCTGCAAGCGCTTTGCAGATAAGGGCTAGCGTCTTGTTTGGCATGGGGCTCTGGACGCAGTGGCTGTTACTTGGCGCCGGCAGGGGCGGTCGGCGCCGAGAAGTCCACCTTGGGCGGTGCGGAAATCTGGGCCTCGTTCTGCACCGTGAAGTTGGGCTTGACGGCATAGCCGAACACCTTGGCCGTGATATTGCTCGGGAAGCTGCGCGCCAGCACGTTATAGGCCTGCACGGAGCTGATGTATTCGTTGCGCGCCACGGTGATGCGGTTTTCCGTGCCCTCCAGGGTCACGCGCAGATCGCGGAAAGCCTGGTTGGCCTTGAGATCCGGGTAGCGCTCGGCCACCACCATCAGGCGCGACAGCGCACCCGAGAGCTCGCCCTGGGCCTGCTGGAATTTGTTGAAGGCCTCGGGGTTGTTGATGAGGTCCGGCGTGGCCTGGATGGAGGTGGCCTTGGAACGCGCCTCTATCACCCTGGTCAGGGTTTCCTGCTCGAAATTGGCCTCGCCCTTGACAGTGGCCACGATGTTCGGGACCAGGTCCGAGCGGCGCTGGTACTGGTTGAGCACCTCGCTCCAGGCGGCCTTGGTCTTTTCGTCCAGGCGCTGGAAGTCGTTGTAGCCGCAGCCGCCCAGGGACAGCAGCGACGCAAAAGTCAGCAACAGCAGAAGCCAGCGTTTCATGGGCGCATCCATTCGCAAAAAAGATAAATGAAACAATAGCACACGGGCTTTTGCACGGCGTCGGCGGCCGACTGGAGGCGCGAGACGCTAGCATTGCAGCCATGTCTACCCTCTCTCCATCGCCTGCCTTGCGCGCCGTGCGGCGCCCAGGCCCTGCCGCGCCGTGCATGCTGCTGGTCAAGGCCTGGCGGGGATAGCAACATGGAGCTGCAGACATTTCGCGCGCCCTGGTGGCAGCCCGGCGGTCATGTGCAGACCATCTGGTCGGCCCTGTGCTCACGCCGCAGCGTGGCCGGCGATGCACCGCTGCGCTGGCGGCGCGAGCGCTGGGAGACGCCCGATGGCGACTTCATCGACGTCGACTTCTCGGGCCATGATCCTGTCGCGCAAGCTCCCATGTTGGTGCTGTTCCATGGCCTTGAGGGTTCCTCTTCGAGTCACTACGCCCAGGCGCTGGCACAGGTCTGTGCGCAGCGCGGCTGGTGCCTGGTCGTGCCGCATTTCCGCGGCTGCAGCGGCGAGCCCAATCGCCTGCCGCGTGCCTATCACTCGGGGGATGCCGACGAGGTGGACTGGATCTTGCGGCAGCTGCGGCCGCGCAAGCGGGGCGGCCTGCTGGCCATGGGGGTGTCGCTGGGCGGCAATGCCCTGGCCCGCTGGGCGGGCCTGCAGCGCCAGGCCGCGGCCGAGCTCGTCACGGCCGCCGCCGTGGTTTGCGCGCCGCTGGATCTGGTGGCCGGCGGCGCCAATCTGGGCCGGGGACTGAACCGCTGGCTCTACACCCCGATGTTCATGCGCACCCTGGTGCCCAAGGCCCTGGCCAAGTGGCAGCAGTCGCCGGGCCTGTTCGACAGGGCCAGGCTGCAGCGTGCCCGCACGCTGCATGCATTTGACGATGTGTTTACCGGCCCGGTCCATGGCTTCAGGGACGCCGATGATTACTGGCGACGGGCATCCGCCAAGCCTTTGCTCAAGCAGGTGGCTCTGCCTCTGCTGCTGCTGAATGCGCGCAACGATCCTTTCGTGCCGGCGGGCAGCCTGCCCGGGCCCGGCGATGTCAGCGCGTCCGTGCAGCTGTGGCAGCCGCCGCATGGCGGCCATGTGGGTTTTTCATCGGGCGCCTGGCCGGCCCATGTGCAAGCCATGCCGCTGGCCGTGACGCAGTGGCTGGCGCAATGGCTGGAGCCGAACAACAAGGAGAGTGGTAATGGATGAGATCGTGAAACAGGCCATGGCCAAATGGCCCAATGTGCCGGCCTGTGCGGGCTGGCTGGGCCTGGATGCGCGCGGCCAGTGGTGGCTGCGGGACGCCGAGGCCCAGGCCCGCGGCGCGTTTGCCAGCGGCCTGGAGGGGGCCAAGGGTCATGCGGTGAGTCAGGAAAAGCTGGCCGCCTTCATAGGTCGCAACTATATGGCCGAGCCCGACGGCCGCTGGTACTTCCAGAACGGCCCGCAGCGCGTGTACGTGGAGCTGGAATCGGCGCCCTGGGTATGGCGCTTGCGCAGCGCGGAGCAGGGCCTGCAACTGCACAGCCATACGGGCCAGGAGCTGGCGGCCGCCGCCGTGGAGCAGGTCCTGCTGGATAGGCAGGGCCGGCTGTTTCTGCTGCTGCCGCAGGGCCTGGGCCTGGTCCACAGCCTGGACATGCTGGATGCGGCCGAGGCGCTGGAGCGCGGCGAGCTGCCCGAGCCGCAGGAGGTCGACGCTGTGCAGCTGCCGCAGCGCTTCGGCTTTGTGCTGAGTCCGCAGTCTCTGCAAAGTTGATAGCTGCTGCCGCATATCCGGCAATGGTTTTGAGGCGAAACAATAAAAAACCGGCGCGAGGCCGGTTTTTTATTGCGGAAGCAGGGGCTTACTTGGCCGCATTCACCATGTACTGGATGGCGGCCTTGAAATCCGCATCGGAAGCCGTGGAGCCGCCCTTGGGAGGCATGGCGCCCACGCCCTGGGTGGCTTTTTGCACCATATCGTCCATGCCCTTGGCAATGAACGGTGCCCAGGCGGCCTTGTCGCCAAACTTGGGCGCGCCCGCTACACCGCTGCCATGGCAGGCCACGCAGGTCGTGCTGTAGAGATTCTTGCCGGCATCGGCTCCGGCCGCCGCGGGAGCGGCTTCGGCGACGGGGGCGGCTGCCGCTGCTGCAGCGACAGGAGCCGGTGCCGCGGCAGGAGCGGGAGTAGGAGCTGCGGCGGCTTCGGCGCCGGCGGCAGGTGGCTGAGGCTCGGGGAAGCTGGCGCCCGCGGCATTGGCCATATAGACCACGCCACGCGCGATTTCGGTGTCGTTGAACTCGCCGCCGCCCTGGGCCGCCATGGCGCCCTTGCCGCTCAGGGCCGAGTGCACCAGGGTCTCTAGGCTTTGCTTGATGCGTGGGCCCCAGGCCGCGGTGTCCTGGAACTTGGGCGCGCCCGCAGCGCCAGTGGCGTGGCAGGCCGAGCATTGGGACTTGAAGACTTCCTCGCCGCTGCGCAGGGGGCGGTTGGCATCTTGGATCTCCACGCTGCCAACCTTTTGCAGGCGCACGGCCTTGGACATTTCGGCGTGGCTGGAGCCTGCGCCCGTGGTGTCCGACGAGGTCACGAACTTGACCAGACCGATGATCACGAAGACGGGAACGACGAACGAGAAGAAGACGGCAAGCAGCAAATGCTTGGGATTCTTGATGGGGCCGGTATGGGCTTCTTCGTGGTGTTGCTCGCTCATGAAGTCCTCTGACATCGTATGGGTTTGATTTAACAAACCATTATAGAAGTGAGGGATAAGAACGCCAGTGCACGACGATACGGGTTGACGGCTGCCGCATAAAGGGGTTGAGTTGGATCAACCTTGCCCACTTCCCATCGTCGCGCCCGCATGAAAAAAAGGCGTCCGAGGACGCCTTGGTGGTCTTAAGGCCGGCGCTGGCGCCGACCGGTTCGGGCTTACTGTGCGGCGCCAGCCGCCGGAGCTGCACTGGCGGTCGCGGGTTCGGTCCAGCCGCCGCCCAGCACCTTGTAGAGGTTGACCTGGTTCTGCAGCTGTTGCAGGCGCACCTGGACCACGGATTGCTCCAGGGAGAACAGCGAACGCTGGGCATCCAGCAGGTCCAGATAGCTGGCCACGCCGTTGGTGTAGCGCAGGTCGGACAGCTTGTAGCGAACCTGCTCCGCCTCGAGCTGGCGCGACTGCGCCTGCAGCTGGTCCTGCAGCGTCTGGCTGCTGACCAGGGCGTCGGAGACTTCGCGGAAGGCCGTCTGTATGGACTTCTCGTACTGGGCCACGGCGATCTTCTCGCCGGCTTCGGCCACCTCCAGATTGGCGCGGGTGCGGCCGGCATTGAAGATGGGCAGATACAGCGACGGCGCAATGCTGAAGTACTTGGAGCCCGCGCTGAACAGGTCCGAGAGTTCAGGATTGACGAAGCCCGCCGAGGCCGTCAGCGAGATATTCGGGAAGAAGGCCGCGCGCGCCGCACCGATATTGGCATTGGCCGCAATCATGCTCTGCTCGGCCTGGCGCACGTCGGGGCGACGCAGCAGCAGATCCGAGGGCAGGCCGGAGGGCACGTCGGCGATGGCGGGCAGATCGGACAGCTTCTTGCCCTGCAGGCTGGCCAGCAGATCGGACGGCAGGCCCTGGCCCACGAGCAGGGTCAGGGCATTGACATCCAGCTCGCGCTGGCGCGTCTGCTGGGCCAGCGTGGCGCGCGCGCTCTCGGCCAGCGACTGAGCCTGGCGGAAGTCCAGCTCGGAGGCCACGCCCGAGTCCAGGCGCAGCTTGGTCAGCGTGACGGACTGTTCGCGCGTGCCCAGCGTGCGCCGCGAGATCTCCATCAGCTCCTCGTCGGCCTGCAGGCCCAGCCAGGCGTTGGCGACATTGGCGATCAGGCTGATCTGCGCGGATTTGCGGCCTTCCGCGGTAGCCAGGTACTGGGCCAGGGCCTGTTCCTTGAGGCTGCCGATGCGGCCCCAGAAGTCGATCTCCCAGCTGGGCATGGTCAGCCCGGCCGTGTACATATTCACGTACTGACCGGTCACCGTGCTGGGCTGGCGGCTGCCCTGGCCGGCGACGCCGATCTCGGGGAACTGGGCCGCCCGCTGGATCTGGTACTGGGCGCGGGCCTTCTCGATATTCAGCACGGCCACGCGCAGATCGCGGTTGTTGTCCAGCGCGAGCTGAATGATCTGCTGCAGGCGCGGGTCGGTGAAGAACTGCTGCCAGGGGATGTCGGCAGCAGCCACGCCTGTGGCCGCGGTGGCCGCAGGGAACTGCTGCGCCACCGGCAGGGCCGGCTTATCGAGCTGGGGAATAAAGGAGCAGCCGCTGGCCAGCAGCGCGCCGGCCAATGCCACGGGGAGCAAAGTTTTATTCATCATGCGAGCCTCCCTGCGTGGCGCTAATCGCTGCCGGGGAAGTGGCGTTGTTGTCTTGCTTGGATTTCTTGCCGAAGAGGTTGAACACCACGACAAAGAACACGGGCACCAGGAACACGGCAAAAGGCGTGCCGATGATCATGCCCCAGAACACGCCGGTGCCGATTTCCTTCTGGCTGGCGGCGCTGGCGCCCGAGGCGATGTAAAGCGGCACCACGCCCAGGATGAAGGCCAGCGAGGTCATCAGAATGGGGCGGAAACGCAGGTGACCGGCTTCGAGAGCCGCCTCCAGCGCGCTCTTGCCCTGGGCATGCAGATCCTTGGCGAACTCGACGATCAGAATGGCGTTTTTGGCCGACAGACCGATCACCGTGATCAGCGCCACCTGGAAGTAGATGTCGTTGGGCATGCCGCGCGAGAGCACGCCGGCCACGGCACCGAACACGCCCAGAGGCACGACCAGCAGCACGGACAGCGGAATGCTCCAGCTTTCATACAGCGCGGCCAGGCACAGGAACACGGCCAGGATGGAGAAGGCGTACAGCAGCATGGCGGAGGAGCCGGCCTTGATTTCGTCCAGCGACTGGCCCGTCCACTCGTAGCCGAAGCCTTCGGGCAGTTCCTGGGCCAGCTTTTCCATTTCCTTCATGGAGTCGCCGCTGGTGAAGCCGGGCTTGGCCTGACCGGTGATGCTCATGGAGGGGAAGCCGTTGTAGCGGGTCAGCTGCATGGGGCCGGAAATCCACTTGGCCGTAACCATGGTGGAGAGCTCGACCAGCTGGCCTTGCGCATTGGGCACGGTCAGGCGCAGCACATCCTCGGGCTGCATGCGGTTTGCCGCATCGGCCTGGATGGTGACGCGCTGCATATAGCCTTCGTTGGGGAAGTCGGTGGAGTTTCTGGAGCCCAGCGCCGTTGCCAGCGTGGTCGCCAGATCGTCCATGTTCACCTTCTGCGCATAGACCGCATCGCGGTTCACGTCGACCTGCCACTGCGGGGCATCGTCCACGCCGTCGAAGCGCACGCCGGTCAGCACGGGGCTCTGGTTGGCCTTGCGAATCAGCTCGTTGCGGGCGGCCAGCAGGGCCGCATGGCCCTTGGAGCCGCGGTCCAGCAGGCGGAAGGTGAAGCCATCGCTATTGCCCAGTTCGGGAATCGAAGGCGGCACCAGCGTGAAGATGAAGCCGTCACGCAGCTTGGACATGGCGCCCATGGCGCGGCCCGCGAAGGAGGAGGCATCCTGTCCCTTGCCGCCGCGCTCGGACCAGTCCTTGAGGGTGGTGAAGGCCAGACCCACGTTCTGCCCCTGGCCCGCAAAGCTGAAGCCCATGATGCTCACGATGTGGTCGGTCTCGGGCTGGCTCAGCGCGAACTTCTCCAGCTCGGTCATGGTGGCGCTGGTGCGCTCCATGGTGGCGCCCGGAGGCAGCTGGGCCAGCGAGATCACATAGCCCTGGTCTTCCGTGGGCAGGAAGGCGGTGGGCAGCTTCATGAAGATGAAGGCGGCACCGGCGATCACCAGCACATAGACGATCAAGGCCTGCACGGAGCGCTTGACCACGCCCTGCAGGAGACGGCTGTAGCGGTGGGTGCCGGCTTCGAACTTGGCATTGAACCAGTTGTAGAAGGGACCGAGCAGGCCGGTCTTCTTGTCATGCGCATGGCCCTTGGGAATGGGCTTGAGCATGGTGGCGCACAGCGCGGGCGTGAGCGTCAGCGCGAAGAAGCCGGAGAAGAAGATGGAGATCGCCATCACCAGCGAGAACTGGCGATAGATGTTGCCGGTCGCGCCGCTGAACGCGGCCAGCGGCAGGAACACGGTCACCAGAATCACGGTGATGCCGACCACGGCGCCCTGGATCTGGCCCATGGCCTTGATGGTGGCCTCCTTGGGGGGCAGACCTTCCTCGGACATGATGCGCTCGACGTTTTCCACCACCACGATGGCGTCGTCCACCACGATACCGATCACCAGCACCATGGCGAACATGGCCAGGATGTTGATGGACAGGCCCGCGAGCAGCATCACGGCGAATGTGCCGAGCAGGGCGATAGGCACGACGATGGTAGGGATCAGCGTGTAGCGGATGTTCTGCAGGAAGATCAGCATCACGATGAACACCAGCACGATGGCCTCAAGCAGCGTGTGCACCACCTTTTCGATGGAGATCTTCACGAACTTGGAGGTGTCGTAAGGCGCGGACCATTTCACTCCGGGAGGGAGGAAGGGCTCGAGATCCTTCATCTTGCTCTTGACCAGACCGGCCGTGGCCATGGCGTTGGCCGTGGAGGTCAGCTGCACCGCCATGGCGACGGCGGGCTTGCCGTCGATGCGCGAGTTGAAGCCATAGGTTTCAATACCCAGTTCCACGCGCGCCACGTCCTTGAGGCGCACGGTGGAGCCGTCGGCATTGGAGCGCAGCACCACATTGCCGAATTCCTCGGGCGTGGTCAGCTGACCTGGCACCACGATCGTGGCATTCATGGTCGTGCCGGGCTGGGCGGGCATATCGCCCAGGGCGCCACCGGAGATCTGCTGGTTCTGCGCCGCGATGGCCGCGTTGACCGAGGCGATCGAGAGGCCGTAGCCCTGCAGCTTGGCCGGGTCTACCCAGACGCGCATGGCACGGCCGGCAGCGAACAGCTGGGCCTTGCCCACGCCGTCCAGACGCTGGATTTCGGGCAGCACGTTGCGGTTCACATAGTCGGCGATGTCATCGCGCGAGGTCTCGCCCGACTCGGCCTGGAAGCCCAGGATCATCAGGAAGTTGCTCATGGACTTGTCCACGCGCACGCCCAGGGCCTGCACCACCGAAGGCAGGCGCGGCAGAGCGCGCGAGAGTCGGTTCTGCACGTCCACCTGCGCCAGATCGGGGTTGGTGCCGGGAGCAAAGGTGATGGTCAGGGTGCCCTGGCCGCCAGCGGGGGCCTTGGACTCCATGTACATCAGACCCGTGGCGCCGTTCATTTCGCGCTCTATCAGCTGGAGCACGGAATCCGTCATGGTCTGCGAGGTTGCACCCGGATAGGTCGCGGTCACGTTGACCGTGGGCGGCGCCACGGACGGGAATTGCGCCACCGGTAGCCGGGTGATGGAGATCACGCCTGCGAGGATCACGAAGATCGCGATCACCCAGGCAAAAATCGGTCGGTGAATAAAAAACTTCGACATACGAGTTCTGCCTGATTACTTGCCTGTCTGGGCGTTGTCGGCCTTGGCGGCATCCGCCTTGCCCGGTTCGGCCGGGGCTGCTGCTGCTGCTGGGGCGGGCGGCTGTGCAGGAGCTGCGTCGCCCTTCCATGGCACGGGCTTGACCTTCTTGGCGCCCATGCCCACCTTGATCAGGCCGTCGACCATGACCTTCTCGCCGGTCTTGAGGCCCGAGGTGACGATCCAGTTGGTCCCCTTGGACTGGCCGATCTGGACGGGGCGGGGAGCGACGTTGCCATCGTCGGCCACGACCATGACGAAGTTGCCCTTTTCGTTGCGGGTCACTGCCTGCTGGGGAATCAGTGCCGCGTTGTCCACCTGAGCCTGCTCCAGGCGCACACGCACATAGGTGCCGGGCAGCAGCAGTCCGGAGGGGTTGGGCAGCTCGGCGCGCACGCTGACCTGGCCCGTGGTGGGGTCCACGCTCAGATCGGTGAACAGCAGCTTGCCGGGCTGGGGATATTCCTTGCCATCGTCCAAATAGACGTGGACCTTGATCCCGTTATCGCCTACCTTTGCTAACTTGCCAGAAGTGAGCGCTTCGCGCAGACGCATGATTTCGGAGGCCGACTGCGTGAGGTTGACGTACAGCGGATTGATCTGCTGGATGGTGGCCAGCTGGGTGGCGTCGCCCTGGCCGACCAGCGCACCCTCGGTCACCAGAGCCCGGCCGATGCGACCCGAAATCGGCGCCGTCACGCTGGCATAGCCCAGATTGACGTTGGCATTGGTCACGGCGGCCTTGCCGGCTGCGACCTGGGCCTGGGCGGCTTTTTCGTTGGCGATGGCCGTGTCGTAATCCTGCTTGCTGATGGCATTGGCTTCCACCAGCGGCTTGTAGCGGCGGGCGGTGGCTGCGGCCTGGGCCAGATTGGCTTCCGCCTGGGCCAGGGTGGCCTGGGCGCTTTGCAGATTGGCCCGGTAAGGCGTGTCGTCAATCTGGAACAGGGCCTGGCCGGCCTTGACGTCGGAGCCTTCCTGGAACAGGCGCTTTTGCACGATACCGGCAGCGCGGGCGCGCACCTGGGCAATGCGGGAGGCTTCCAGGCGGCCGGGAAGGTCGGAGACCAGCGGCACGTTCTGCAGTTCCACGGTGACCACGCCGACTTCGGGGGGCTGGGCCTGCGCTGCGGCCTGGGCTTTTTGCTGGTCTGCTTTTTTGTCGCTGCAAGCTGCAAGGCCCAGTGCGGCGATCAGGGACAGGCTGATGACTGCGGCGCGTGTGCTGCTTGGTGCAAACATGAATTGACGTTGCGGGGCCTGGTTTGTTTCATACATGCGATGCATGAAAGTCCTTCCGGTAGACGTTTAAAAACAATAAAAGAGCGCAGTCCCAAGAGGGTGCACTCAGAGTGTGAGAGATGTTGACTGGATTCTCTCGTTTCCACAATGGCAGCAAATTATACATACATGCATAAATGTATAATTAAAAAAGTTTAGACAAGGACTGTGTAAGGGGCTGTTTGTCATGCGTTGTAGTGGATGGGTGCGGAGGGGGTGAAGGATGGCGCGTAGGACCAAGGCAGAGGCGGATGAGACTCGCACCAGGTTGCTGGATGCGGCGGAGGAGGTGTTCTTCGAAAAAGGTGTTTCCCGTACTTCTCTGGGGGATATTGCCCAGCGGGCGGGGGCTACCCGTGGTGCGGTGTACTGGCACTTCAAGGACAAGGTGGATGTGTTTGCCTCCATGCTGGGGCGCATCTGCATGCCGTTCGATGAAATATGCGACGACAAATATGGGGACTTGCGGCCCCTGGAGCGCATTCGCCTGTCTATCCTCAAGGTGTTCGAGAGCCTTGATGGGGACGAGCGCCGGCGCAAGGTCTTCGAGACGGCGCTGTTCAAGATGGAGTACGTGGGAGAGCTTGAGGGGATGCGGGTGCGGCACGTCGAAAGCGCCAGGCTCTCGCAGGAGAAATTTGCGCGCGACCTGGCCATGGCGGCCCGGGAGCAATCCCTGCGGCTGGCGGTGTCGCCGCAGGATGCGGCCCTGGGTCTGCATTCCTTGTTTGTGGGGCTCATCCATGGCTGGGTCCTGAACGAAGGGGGCTTTCCTTTGGTGGTGACGGGGCGGGTGACGGTCGACGTCTATCTATCTGGTTTGGGTTTTCGCCTGGATTTGTGATCGGAGGGTGAAACCCATGCGATAATTGCGTGGTTGAATTGTTGTTGGCCATGCACGGCGTGACTAACGGATTCGCGGCTGTAGCTCAGTGGATAGAGTATTGGCCTCCGAAGCCAAGGGTCGTGGGTTCGATCCCCGCCAGCCGCGCCAGCAATCGTCGATCGGCGAAAAATCAAAAAAAATCACTGATTTCTTTTGGGTCGAAAAAACGGTGCTACAATTCGAGTCTCTTCGGAGGGGTGGCCGAGTGGTTAAAGGCAGCAGACTGTAAATCTGCCCGCTTACGCGTACACAGGTTCGAATCCTGTCCCCTCCACCAGAAATGGTGTAGAAGAGCGGTTGCTAGAGATAGTAACCACGTGCAGTGAATCTGTGCGGGAGTAGTTCAATGGTAGAACCCTAGCCTTCCAAGCTAATGACGCGGGTTCGATTCCCGTCTCCCGCTCCAGTTTGCGAGCAAAGATTCTTGAAGTTGTTTAGGCAGCTTCACTGCCCATGTGGCTCAGTGGTAGAGCACTCCCTTGGTAAGGGAGAGGTCGCGGGTCCGATTCCCGCCATGGGCACCATTTTCTGGTGCGCTCGCTTTGATAGGGTTGCGCCGAAATCCTCTTGCAGTGATTTAGTTTTTTCGGAGTCGGAAAAATGGCAAAAGAAAAATTCGAGCGCACCAAGCCCCACGTGAACGTGGGCACCATCGGTCACGTTGACCACGGCAAGACCACCCTGACGGCTGCTATCGCCACCGTGCTGTCCAAGCACTTCGGCGGCGAAGCCAAGGACTACTCTCAGATCGACAACGCGCCTGAAGAAAAGGCCCGTGGTATCACGATCAACACT
>JAFAIY010000192.1 GCA_019236485.1 Comamonas sp.
GTCACCACCAGGCCGGCCAGCGCCCACCAGGCCGACACCGTGCCGCGCAGCCCCTTCATGAGGCGCATATGCAGCCAGGCCGCGTAATTGAGCCAGACGATCAGCGCCCAGGTTTCCTTGGGGTCCCAGCTCCAGTAGCCGCCCCAGGCCTCGGCCGCCCACAGCGCGCCCAGCACCGTGGCGATGGTGAAGAAGGCAAAGCCCACGGCGATCGCCTTGTACATCAGGTCGTCCAGCACCTCGAAGGACGGCAGACGCTCGGCAATGCGCTTGCGGCCCAGCAGGATGCTGGCCACGATCAGCGCCGAGATGCCGAAGTACACCATCCAGTAGCTGCTGCCCTTGCCGGCGGTCGCACCCTGGCGGAAGACGATGGGCTCGAAGCACAGCACCACGCCCAGCAGCCACAGCGGCGCGAGCTTGTACCAGCGGGCCTCGCCGGCCTGCTGCTTGATCAGATAGGCAAAGGCCACCATGGCCGACAGGGCGAAAGTGCCGTAACCGATGAAATTGGCCGGCACGTGCAGCTTCATCCACCAGCTCTTGAGCGCCGGCACCAGAGGCTGGATTTCATAGGCCTGGCGCTCCACCGTGTACCACAGCAGAAAGCCCACGGCCGCGCTGACCACCAGCATCACGAAGCCGCCCAGCGCGCGGGTCTGGTAGTGCTCTTCGAAATACAGATAGAAGATGGCCGTCATCCAGCAGAACAGCACGAACACCTCGTAGAGGTTGCTGACAGGAATGTGGCCGATGTCCGGGCCCAGCACATAGCTTTCGTACCAGCGCACCATGGTGCCGATCAGCGCCATGGTGACGGCCAGCCACGCCAGGCGCGAGCCCAGCAGCGACATGGTCGAGCTCTCGCCCTTGGCGAACATGCCTATCCAGTAGAACACGGTGCTGATGAAGAAGATCACGCTCATCCAGAGGATGGCGGACTGGCTCGAGAAGAAGTATTTGAGGCCGAAGACTGTTTCTGAGCGCGCCAGATCGGCGCCGTCCGGCCCCTGGTACAGGCTGATGGACATCAGCGCACAGGCCGCAACCACCAGGATCAGCACGCGCAGCGGGCGCCAGAACCAGCCCAGCCAGATCATGGCGGGAATGGAAGCCAGCAGGATGCCCTTCTCGTACACGTCCATATAGGCTGCATAGCGCTGCAGCGCATAGCCCAGGCCCAGGGCCACGATGAGCGCGAACAACCAGTCAAACCAGTTGCGGCGGGCAAAAAAGCCCTCATTCAAAGTCAGGGTCGTTGTTGCGGTGTTCATACCGAACCTCCGGGAGTCTTCTTGGGAAGGGGCTGGGCCCCTATCAATTTTTCGGCCAGCATGGCGAATTCGCGGTCGCCATCCAGAGTCTTGCGGTTGGTGGACAAGGCCATGTTGGCATGGCTGGCGCCGTTATGCGGGGTCAGCCAGATCCAGATGCGGCGGTCGCGCACATACAGCATCGCAAACACGCCGATGATCAGCAAGGCGCAGCCCAGATACACCACGTTCTTGCCGGGGGCGCGCGCCACCTGGAAGACGCTGGCCTGCACCTGCTTGAAGTCCTGCAGCATGAAGACCACGGGTGCCGGGTAGAACTGCGCATCGCTGAGCGAGAACACGGCCTGGGTCATGAAGGACTGGGTTTTTTCATTGCTCTCCAGCGGCTTCAGCCCCGCCTGCTGGCGCACCTGCTGGGCCAGCTCGAAGAGCACGCCGTTCAGTATGCGCACCAGCACCTCGCCGGCACGCTCGCGCTCGGCCTCGGGCACATTGCTGTCCATGAAGTTCGAGATCGCCTGCAGACCACCCAGAGGCTTGCCTTCCGGGCCCTTGATCTTTCTGTCCTGACCCGCAAACAGCTCCAGCGCCTTGAGCGCGGACTGGGTCAGCGGCTCGGCGAGCTCGGGCCTGGAGACATCGACGGCTTTTTGCACATAGGCACGCGCAGCCTTCTCGGCCAGCGCCCGGTTCTGCATGGCCTGGCGCAGCTGCATGAAAGTGTTCATCGTGCCTTCTGGGTCGGCGGGCACGCGCAGATAGCGCATCTGATCCGCCTGGTTCTCACGCACGCCCAGCAGAAAGACCGGCTGGCCGTCGCCCGTATCCACGGGCAGCATATAGTTCTGGAACTCGCGTGCCTGGCCCGAGGCATCGCGCAGCTTGTAGCCCACGCTGGGGCCGATATTGCGCAAATCCTTTTTGTCCGTGGTCTTGTGGGCCGCGCCCAGGCGGTTTTCGATGGACTGCTTCAGGTCCACCTTGCGCACATCCGTGCCCGAGCCGCTCTTGTCCTGGCCGCCGAAGTTTTCCACATTGATGGTGCGCAGCGCCGTGTATTCCAGCGTGAGCTTGTCCTGCTTGCCGCCGGCCAGCTGGCGCACGAAGTCGGAGGAGCTGCCGATCACACCCTCCACATCGAAAGGCTGGGAGACGCCGTCCATGGGCAGGGCATGCATCTTGACGCTGGAGCCGCCGTCATCGAAGCTGCTCTGGTAGATCTCTATGCCCTTGTAGCTGGCCGGATGGTTGACCTCCACGCGCTTTTCCAGCTTCTCGCCGGTTTCCCGGTCGTGGATCACGATATCGCTGGCAAACAGCTTGGGCATGCCCGTGGAGTAGTACTCGACGATGAATTTCTTGAGTTCCACCGAGAACGGCAGCTCCTGCAGCAGGATGCCGTCCGACTGGCTCAGGATGGCGGTGCCGGACTGCGTCCCCTCGGACACCATGAGGTTGCCGCGGAAGGTCGGATTCTTGGTGGACAGACGATGCTCGGGCGCGACGTCCGAGATCATGCCGCCGCCGGTATAGGGCGTCTTGCCGCCCAGCAGCATCTGGGCGCGCACGATGAGGTCGCCGTCGAACAATCCGCCCAGGCAGATCAGCACGATGGCGCAGTGCGCGGCGATATAGCCGAGCTTGTTGGCCGCGCCGGCCTTGGCCGCCAGCATCCAGCCCGGGCCCGCTGCGGTGTCGCGCTGCTGCAGCTTCACTTTCCAGCCGCCTGACGCCAGCTGCTGGCCCAGGCGCTTGGCCGCCTCCTCGGTGCTGCCGGCCACCTCGGCCTCGGCACGATGGTGGAAGGCCTTGAGGCTTTGCTCGCGGATGTTTTCCTTGTAGGTGCGGATATCGGCCAGATACTTGGGCGCATGGCGGCTCACGCACAGCGAGGTGCTGATGACCAGAAACGCCAGGATCAGCAAAAACCACCAGGCGCTGTAGACCGCGTTGAGCTTGAGCGCCAGAAACAGCTGCGCCCAGAAGGGGCCGAACTGGTTGACGTAGTTGACCAGGGGCTCATGCTGCTTGAGCACCGTACCGATGACCGAGGCGATGCAGATGACCGTGAGCAGCGAAATCGCAAAGCGCATGGAGGCCAGCAACTCCAGGGTCGCGCGCACTGCCTGTGAGCGGGAGGAGTCACGATCGCGAAGGGGTAGGTCTGACATGAACGACTCGAGAATATCCGGACGAAAAAAGGCGGGTCCATCTGCTTAGCGCCGATGGGCCCGCCTGACTTGAGGGATGACAAATGCCTGAAAGTTCCCGGAATCAACCAAGCATTCGCAGTGAAAGATTTTTAACGCAAGCCAGCTATATAGTCTGCCACGGCCTTGATTTCGCGATCATTAAGCTTGGCAGCAACCTGAGCCATGGGAATGCTATTGCCGCGCGTGCCGTCGCGGAAAGCCGTCAAGGTCTTGACGGTGTAGTCCGAATGCTGGCCCGACAGGCGCGGGTACTGGGCCGGAATGCCGACCCCGTTGGGGCTGTGGCAGCCCGCACAGGCCGCGATCTGGCGTTCCTGGATGCCGCCGCGGTAAATGCGCTCGCCCAGGGCGATGGAATCCTTGTCCTTGGCGAAGCCGTTCTTGGGCGCCTGGGTGTGCAGCCAGGCCGCGATGTTCTGCATATCGCCATCGCTCAGAGCGGAGGCAAAGCCCTTCATCACCGGGTCATTACGCTTGCCGTCCTTGAACTCGCGCAGCTGTTTGACCAGGTATTCCGGGTGCTGGCCGGCGAGCTTGGGCTGCAAAGGAACGGAGGAATTGCCATCGGCAGCATGGCAGGCGGCGCAAACTGCGCCATAACTGGCTTGGCCCTTTGCGGCATCCACCTTGGCGGGTGTTTCTCCTGCGGAAAATGCAGGGAAGGCAGGTGCTGCGAAAATGGCAGCAGTCAGCAAAGAGGCAAGCAACTTCATATCAAGGGGCTGGGTCTATTGTTGAGAGCGCTAATCGTCCAAATTCTACAATGGGCCTCCCTGAAATAGTTACCGTCATGACCCATGCTTCCCCGGATACAGCCACCGGAAAAACACATTCTTTGATCGACAGCAAGCTTGCGATGGGCTGGATGCACACCGCACGCTTTTTTACGACCGCTGCCCAGCTCAACCAGCTGCCCGTAGTCGAAGTGCCCGAGATCGCTTTCGTGGGCCGCTCCAATGCGGGCAAGTCCACGGCCATCAACACGCTGACCCAGCAGAAACAGCTGGCCTTCGCCTCCAAGAAGCCCGGCCGCACCCAGCACATCAACCTATTTGCCCTGGGCAAGCAGGGCGTGACCGACGCCGTGCTGGCCGACCTGCCAGGCTACGGCTATGCGGCCGTGTCGCGCTCGGACAAGGAGCGCTGGCAGCGCGTGATGCTCAACTACCTGATGAGCCGCGAGAGCCTGAGCGCCGTGGTGCTGCTCTGCGACCCGCGCCTGGGCCTGACCGAGCTCGACGAGGCCTTGCTCGAGGCCATACGTCCGCGCGTGGAGCAGGGCCTGAAGTTCCTGATCCTGCTGACCAAGTCCGACAAGCTCACCCGCGCCGAGCAGGCCAAGATCCTCTCCATCACCAAGCTCAATGCCGGCGGTGGCGAGGTGCGCCTGTTCTCCGCACTCAAGAAGCAGGGCGTGGACGACGTGGCCCAGCTGCTGTGGCACTGGTGCCACCCCGAGGGCTTGCCCGCTGCGCCGGCCGTCGCCCAAGCGACCACGATCGTCACAGAACCTGAACAGAATCAACCTTAGGCGCTCTTTTTGCAAGCGCCGGAAGCTACAGATAGGAGAGCTTCATGGTCACGACTTGCATGCACCGCCTGCCCGCCGGCATCGAGCTGGAATGCCGCGTCGGCGGCCGGCCGGGCCGGCCCCTGCTACTGTTTCTGCACGGCTTCCCCGAAGGTGCTTTCATCTGGGATGAGCTGTTGGCGCAGTTCGGCGCCGACTACCGCTGCGTGGCGCCCAATCTGCGCGGCTATGGCCGCTCCAGCCAGCCCACGGCCATAGGCGACTACCGTGCCAAGCATCTGGTGGAAGACCTTGCCGCCCTGATTGCGCTGGAAAGCCCGGGCAACGCCGCGGCCTGCGTGATCGCCCATGACTGGGGCGGCGCCCTGGCCTGGGGCCTGGCGAATCGCTACCCGACCC
>JAFAIY010000229.1 GCA_019236485.1 Comamonas sp.
CTGCACCTGAACGTGGAGATCAAGCCCACGCCGGGCCAGGAAGAGGAAACCGGCCGCGCCTGCGGCGAGCTGATGCAGCGCATCTGGCCCAAGGACGAGATCCAGCCGCTGTTCACCTCGTTCCAGCCCGATGCGCTCAAGGGCGCCAGGGATGTGGCGCCGCAGATTCCGCGCGGCCTGCTGGTGGACAAGCTGGCCGATGGCTCTGGCGATGCCGACCTGCAGGTCGCGCTGGACCTGGGCTGCTCGGCCATGGTGCTCAACCACGCGCTGTGGAATTCCGAGCTGGTAGCCAAGGTCCATGGCGCGGGCCTGCGCTACAGCAGCTATACCGTCAACGACCAATGGGCCGCCCAGCGCCTGATAGACCTGGGCACGGACGGCATCATCACCGACCGCGTGGATATGTTCAGCCCTGCGCAGACAGGTTCGCAACTCTGATTTGAGAGCTGCACACGCTGGCTCAGATTGAGTTTCAGAATCTCTATTGACTGCAACCCAATACAAGCAAGCGCAAGCAGCTTTCTCATTGATAGCAAACAAAAAGCCCGGCCACCGCAAGGTGACCGGGCTTTTTTGCGTTCACAACCTCCAATACTGGCGCTGACAAAATCAGGGCAGCCGCGCAAGGGCCTCAGGGGGTATCAATCCAATTTCGTGCCCGAAGCCTTGACCGCCGCGGCCCAGCGCGGCATTTCACCGGCCAGGAACTTCGCGAATTCGTCCGCCCCCAGGAAGGCCGGATTCGCGCCCTGCTCCACCATGCGGCCGCGCACATCGGGCTGGCTCAGCACCTGCTGGAAAGCGCCGCTGAGCTTGGCCACCACCTCCTTGGGCGTGCCGGCCGGGGCCAGGAAGCCGTAGAAGCCCACGACCTCGAAGCCCTTGATGCCGGACTCTATGGCCGTGGGTACCTCGGGCAGGGCCGGGTTGCGCTCCCTGCTGGTCACGGCCAGAGCGCGCACCTTGCCCTGCTTGTGATAGGCCGCGGCCTGTGGAATGCTCTCGGCCATGAACTGCACCTGGCCGCCGATCAGATCGGTGAAGGCCGGCGCGCTGCCCTTGTACGGAATGTGGACCAGGTCAACCCCCGCGGCACTCTTGAACATCTCGGGCACCAGATGGCTGATGCCGCCGTTGCCGGCCGAGCCGAAATTGACCTTGCCGGGATTGGCCTTGGCGTAGGCCATGAACTCCTGCAGATTCTGGGCCGGCACCTTGTTGTTGACCAGCAGCGCCAGCGGCTGCATGGCGGTGCGCGCGATCGGCGTGAAATCCTTGAGCGTGTTGTAGGGCAGCTTGCTGTACAGGGCCGGGTTGATCACCATCACGCCGGTATTGGCCAGCATCAGCGTATGGCCGTCGGCGGGCGAGCGCATCACGTCCTGCGCGCCCACGGAGCCACCGGCGCCGGGCTTGTAATCCACCACCACAGGCTGGCCCAGCACGCTTTGCAGCTTGTCGGTCAGCAGACGCGCATGCTGGTCCAGCGGGCCGCCGGCCGGGAAGCCAATGACGATGCGTATGGGCTTGCTGGGAAAGGCCTCGGCGGCCTGCGCGCCCACAGACACCAGCAGACCCGCGCCGGCCATCAGGCCCGCCAGGCAGGTGTTGACGATTTTCTTCATGCTCTCCTCCTTGGTTTATTGGAATTTTGCGGGCCGGCTCAGAGCAAAAAGTGAGCAGCCCGATCTTGTAGCGTGCAGTGTAGCGGCGCATATCGCGGGCGCTGGCGTCGATTCGCAGCACGGGCATCCGCAATAACCCATAAAAAAAGCGCTTCCAGCCGGAAGCGCTTTTCACGGGAGCCTGGCCCGAGCCGCCATCAGCGCTTGGGCTGCCAGGCCAGGGCCTGGTTCTGCTGCTCGGCCAGCTGGGCGACGGAGAGCTGCTGCGCGGCCTCGTCGCGGCGCTTGGCGGCCTCGCCGCCGAGCTCCATGGCCGCGAGGTTGTACCAGAAATAGGCCTTGGCATGGTCGCGCGCCACGCCTTGGCCCTGGGCGTACACCATGCCCAGATTGAACTGTGCCGCGGCATCACCCTGCTCGGCCGCACGCTGGTACCACTGCACGGCCTGGCCGTAGTCACGCGCCGTGCCCTGGCCTTCGGCATACATCACGCCCAGACGGTTCTGCGCGCCCGAATGGCCCTGGGCCGCGGCGGCCGCATACCACTTGAGCGCCTGGGCCGGGCTGGCAGCGCCGCCCTGGCCTTCGGCATACAGGCGCGCCAGATTGAACTGTGCCGAGGCATCGCCCTTGTCGGCGGCACGGCCGAACCACTGCATGGCCGTCGCATAGCTCTGCGGCACGCCGCGGCCTTCGGCATACAGCGTGCCCACGTTGTTGATGGCCGCGGCATGGCCCTGCTCGGCGGCCTTCTGATACCAGTGCAGCGCCGTGCCGTAGTTCTGCGGCGTGCCCAGGCCTTCGGCATAGACCGTGCCCAGGTTGTACTGGGCGTCGGCATGGCCCTGGTCGGCCGCGCGCTGGAACCACTGGGCCGCGTAGGCCGGGCTTTGCTCCACGCCCAGGCCGTAGAGATAGAGGCGGCCCAGATGATTCTGGCCGTCGGCATTCCACTGCTCGGCGCTCTTCTGGAACCAGGCTGCGGCCTGCCGGTAGTCGCGCGCCACGCCCACGCCATCCATATACATGCGACCCAGGCGGTTCTGAGCCCGCGCATCGCCCTGCTCGGCCGCGCGCTGCAGCCACCGGGCAGCCTGCACCGGGTCCAGCTTCACGCCCACGCCGTCGGACAGCATGGCGCCCAGCTGGTTCTGCGCTTCCGCATGGCCTTGGTCGGCGGCCTTCTTGAACCAGTCGGCGGCCGTCATATAGTTCACGGCCACGCCATTGCCCTTGAGGTAGCGCTGGCCCAGCTCGAACTGGGCCGTCACATGACCCTGGGCCGCGGCCTTTTCCAGCCACTGGGCCGCCGTGGTAAAGCTCTGCGGCAGGCCCAGGCCGTCCTGGTAGAGATGGGACAGGTTGTACTGGGCGACGGCATTGCCCTGCTGGGCCGAGCGCAGATACCACTGGCCCGCTTCGCGGTAGTTCTGCGGCACGCCCTGGCCGTTTGCGTACAGCGCGCCCAGGCTGTTCTGGGCGCCGGCATGGCCCTGGGCCGCGGCCTTGCGGAACCACAGCGCAGCGTTGGCCGCGCTCTGGGGCACGCCCTGGCCATGCATATACATCTCGCCCAGCTGGTTCTGGGCCTTGGCTTCGCCGCGCTCGGCCTCCTGCAGCGGGCCGGCCATGGCCGCCACCTTGGCACCGGCGGCGGGCACAGGCCCGTATTGCAGGCGGCTGAATTCAAACTGCGGGCCTGAGGTCGCGGTCCTGGCATCGCGCAGGAAATTCATGCGGCCTTCCGCACCGGTTTGCGCGGCCGCGCTCTGGGCACAGGCCGCCAGGCTCGACATGAGCAGCGCTGCAATGGGAGTGAACTTCATTCCGGTACGGTTCCTAGACGCGTGTTGTTACAACAGAGATACGTTGATACCAACCCGCGAGCGTAACTGATTCCGCCCCTGGATTCGATAAGCAGGCCCCCGAAGCGCGGCGTCCTAGCCACAGTCCCGCGAGATTTCCGGCGCATGAAAAAAGCCCGGCAAGGCCGGGCTCGTTCGCTGCCAACGCCGGGCTCAGGCCTGGCGCAGCTGCTGCCTCACATAGTCGGACAGCACCTGCATGAGCTCGGCGAAATGCGCGCGCAGCGGTTCGAACCCCGCATTGGGCTCGCGCGTGTCCTCGTCCATATAGACGGGGCGGCGGATCTCGATCTGCATGGAATGGCGGCGCAGCTGCGGCTGGCCGATGCGGCCTATCAGCTCCACGCCCTTGTAGGGCTCGTTATAGGCCACGCTGTAGCCGAAGCCCTTGAGCGTGTCGCCTATCAGGTGGATGAACTCCGGCGCACAGGTCGTGCCATCGCGGTCGCCGAGCACGAAGTCGGCCAGCGGCGGCGCATCGCTGCGACCCAGGCGCTGGTACACATCGTTGGGCATGGAGTGCAGGTTCAGATGCCATACGGCGCCGAAGCGCGCCACGCTGTCGTCTATGGCCTGCGCCAGCGCCGCATGGTAGGGGCGCCAGTAATTGGCGATGCGGTGCTGCACCTCGGCCACCGTGCGCTTGCGCGCATACAGCGGCGTGGCCACGCCGGCCTTGCTGATGCGCTGCCAGATCAGGCCCAGGCCCTGCTGGGTCTTGATGCCGGGCGCCAGCGGCACGGGCCACAGGCCCTCGATCTGCGCCGGGTCCAGGTCGGTCTCGTTGCGATTCGGGTCGATATAGGTGCGCGGAAACGTGGCCTCGAGCAGGGTCGCGCCGAACTCGGGCCAGCGCTCCCAGAGCGCGGCCACATGGGTGTCCTCGCCGCGGCGCAGCAGGCTCATGGGCACGCAGTGGCCGAAGTCCTCGGGGTAGGCCGTGCCGCTGTGCGGCGAATCGCAGACTATGGGCAGCAGCTCGCCGCGCGCCGGGTGCACCAGCACCGGCTCGGCCGGCCTGGCTTGCAGAAAATCAGGCACAGACATTCAAACCTTCATCAGTCCAGCTTGATATTGGCGCGCTTGGCCACGGCCGTGTAGCGGTCGATGGCGGTCCTGATCTGCTTGGCGAACTGCTCGGGCGTGTTGCCCATGGATTCGCCCGAGATGGACTTCTGCTTTTCGAGGTAGTCGGGCATGGCCATGGCCTTGTGGGCCGCGGCATTGAGCTTGTCGATGATGGGCTTGGGCGTGCCCGCGGGCGCAACCAGGCCGAACCAGCCGCCGTCGCCCATCTGGGGGAAGCCCAGCTCGCTATAGGTGGGCACATCGGGCAGCACCTCGGCGCGCTTGAGCGCCAGCACGGCCAGCGGACGCAGCTTGCCGTCCTTGATATGGGGCAGGGTCGAAGGCAGGTTGTCGGTCATGGCATTGACCTGGCCGCCCAGCGCGTCGGTGATGGCCTGGCCAGCACCCTTGTAGGGGATGTGCAGCAGCTTGATGCCGGCCAGGTTCATGAAGTTCTCGATATTCGCGTGGCCCAGCGAGCCCGTGCCCGGCGAGGCAAAAGTGTATTTGTCGGGGTTGGCCTTGGCCAGGGCGATGAATTCCTTCATGGTCTTGGCCGGCACGCTGGCATTGACCACGAACACGCTGGGCACGCTCATCACATTGGTGATGGGGGCGAAGTCCTTGATCGGGTCATAGGGCAGCTTGCGGAAGATGGCGGGGTTGGAGCCATGGGTGGACACCGTGGCCATGCCTATGGTGTAGCCGTCGGGCGCGGCCTTGGCGATTTCGGAAGCACCGATCGAGCCGCCCGCGCCACCCTTGTTGTCCACCACCACCGACTTGCCCAGGATGGTGCTCATCTTCTCGGCCAGCAGGCGCGCCACCATGTCGGTGGAGCCGCCGGCGCCGAAGGGCACGACAAGGCGAATCGGGCGATTGGGATAGTCTGCGGCGGCGTCGGCCGCGAAAGCCGGGCCGAAGGCGGCGGCGGCCGTGCAGGCGGCAAGAGTGGACAAAATAGTGCGACGAATGGCCATGCGGCTGCTCCTTGGAAATTCTTGAAAGTCTGCTTGGACTGCGGATGCGGGGCATCCGGACCTCGCATTCATTCTGTGCGCCGGGCGGCGGCCCGAAAAGCGACAAGATGGCAAGCAAGTATTACCAGCAGTCATAATTCCCCGCTTATGCGCATGCACTCGCCCTCTCTGTCGGAACTTCACGCCTTTGCGGCTGCGGCCCGCCTGGGCAGCTATTCGCTGGCCGCGCAGGAGCTGTATGTGACCCAGGGCGGCATCAGCCGCGCCATCGCCAGGCTGGAAGAACATCTGGGCTTTGCGCTGTTCGAGCGCCAGGGCCGGCGCAACACCCTGACCCCCGCGGGCCAGGAATATCTGCAGGCCGTGGAGCCGGCGCTGATGAGCATCGAGGCCGCCTCCGCGGCCGCGCGCCGACGCCGCCATGGCCCGCAGCTGCGCCTGTCCGTGACTCCCACGCTGTTCAGCCACTGGCTGATTCCGCGGCTGCCGGACTTCAACGCCCGCTACCCGGCCGTCATGTTGTCCTTTTCGCCCTACCGGCGCGACGACCCGCTGACCGCTCCCGAGATCGATGCCTGGATTCGCGTGGGCAGCCGGCACTGGCCCGCCGGCATGGAAGCCGAATATGTGATCGGCCGCGATCTGATTCCCATCTGCCACCCGCGCGAGCTGCAGGGGCCGCAGGCCATACGCAGCGAGGGCGATCTGCTGGCCCGTCCGCTGCTGTTTCACACCAATTACCCGGGCAACTGGACACGCTGGATGCAGGCGCGCGGCCTGGACCGGCCCTGCCCCGCGCCGGCGGCCGACTTCGAGACCGTGGCCCTGCTGGTGCAGGCCGTGGCCGCGGGCATGGGCGTGGCCATGGTGCAGCGCTGCCTGGTGGAGGAAGACCTGGCTGCGGGCCGCGTGGCCCTGGCCCTGGATGCCTCGGTCAATATCGAACGCGGCTACTTTCTGTGCCGGCCAGCGAACCGCGCGCCGACCGAGGCCCTGGAGCAATTCACGGCCTGGATTCTCGAGCAGGCGGCGCCGCAGGCCATACCGCTGTAGGCGGCTGGCACGAATACAACAGCCGACTTGAGTCAGATCAAGATTGCGCGCAAAACAGCTTCACCGCCAGCAAGCCAATTCAGCGCCAGCCCCTGGAAAGCACCCACTGGCATAAGGCACTTGTGCCCACCAGCGCGGCATAGCTGGCCATCTTGCCGTCGCGCGAAAACAGCCACAGGCCCGCGAGCAGAACCGCGCTGCCGACAATGAAATTGATAGCTACCTGCGCAATGAATGATTGGGCTCCAGCCTTGTTTTGCTGAAACAGATGGGCGCAGGTCGCCAACCCCAGAGCGAGGAAAAAAGCCGGACCCAGGAAATTGAGTAAATGATTGATGCTCGCAACAAGACCCATGACAGCGACCGCTTCCAAGGCTTTGAACTCGGGGGATGCCCGATGCTGCACTAAATTTTATAATCAGTGTTTATGGCAGTCTGGGCTTTAGGCATCAATCACCACACGGCACCGCTCGATATGCGGGGCCGTTTTGCGTTCGCGCTCGATCAGATCGCGCCGACGCTGCAAGGTCTGCGCAGCTCCCTGGGCCATACGGCCAAAGCCCACAATGCGGTGGAAACCGCGATCCTCTCCACCTGCAACCGCACGGAGATCTATTGCGCCGCCGACACCCCGGCCATGGAGCACACCGTGCACTGGCTGGCCAACAGCGGCGGCGTGGCGCCAGAGCTGCTGCGCCAGCACTCCTATCTGCTGCAGGACGGCTCCGTGGCCCGCCATGCGTTCCGCGTGGCCTCGGGTCTGGATTCCATGGTGCTGGGCGAGGCGCAGATCCTCGGCCAGATGAAGAACGCCGTGCGCGCTGCCGAAACCGCCGGCGCCCTGGGCACCACGCTGAACCAGCTGTTCCAGCGCAGCTTTGCCGTAGCCAAGGAAGTCCGCTCGTCCACCGAGATCGGCGCCCACAGCATCTCCATGGCCGCCGCCGCCGTGCGCCTGGCCGGCCAGCTGTTCGAAGACCTGAGCCAGATCCGCGTGCTGTTCGTGGGCGCGGGCGAGATGATAGAGCTGGTCTCCACCCACTTTGCGGCTCGCAATCCCAAGCAGATCACCATCGCCAACCGCACCATGGAGCGCGGCGAGAAGCTGGCCGCCCAGTTCGGCGCCGGCACCATGCGCCTGGCCGATCTGCCCGAGCATCTGCACGAGTACGACGCCATCATCAGCTGCACCGCCTCCACCCTGCCCATCATCGGCCTGGGTGCTGTGGAGTCTGCTCTCAAAAAGCGTAAGCGCCGCCCCATCTTCATGGTCGATCTGGCCGTGCCGCGCGATATCGAATCCGAGGTCAAGCACCTCAACGACGTCTATCTCTACACCGTGGACGATCTGGCCACCGTGGTGCGCAGCGGCCAGGCCCAGCGCCAGGCCGCCGTGGAGCAGGCCGAGGTCATCATCGACACCGGCGTGCAGAGCTTTATGCAGTGGATGGACCAGCGCAGCCCCGTGGGCGGCGCCGTCTCCCTGATCCAGCAGGTCAATGCCCAGGCCGACGCATGGCGCGCCCTCGAGATTGCGCGCGCCAAGAAGCTGCTGGCCAAGGGCGAGGACATAGACACCGTGCTCGAGGCCCTGTCGCGCGGCCTGACGCAGAAGATGCTGCACGGCACCATGGCCGAGCTGCACAAGGGCGACCCCGACGCGCGCGCCCAGACGGCCGATGCCGTCTCGCGCCTGTTCCTGCGCTCCAGCCGCAACTCCAGCAAGCTTTAGCGGCGCTCGCCCGCCATCGCGCTGCGCCCGCAGCGCACAGGCCCGGCCGCGGCCTGCACCTCTTTCCCCATTCAACGGAATGCGCCGCCCGCGGCCATGCCCAGCACGCTAGACACCATGCAAGACTTTTTGCGCCACCAGCTCGAACGCTATGCCCAACGCCTGCAGGAGCTGGACTTTCTGCTCTCGCGCGAGGACATCATGGCCGACATGAAGCAGTACCGCAGCATCTCGCGCGAACATGCAGACGTCACGGCCATCGCCAGCCGCTATGCGCGCCACCGCCAGACCGAGGCCGACATGGCCACGGCCCGCGAAATGCTCGACGACCCCGACATGGCCGAGATGGCCCAGGAGGAAATCCGCAGCGGCGAGGAGGAGCTGGTCAAGCTGGAAGCCGAGCTGCAGCGCCTGTTGCTGCCCAAGGACCCCGACGACGCCCGCCCGGCCTTTGTGGAAATCCGCGCCGGCACCGGCGGCGATGAATCGGCGCTGTTTGCCGGCGATCTGACGCGCATGTACACGCGCTATGCGGCCAACGTGGGCTGGAAGGTCGAGGTCATGAGCGCCAACGAAGCCGAGCTCGGCGGCTACAAGGAAGTGGTGCTGCGCGTCGAGGGCGACAATGTCTACGGTGCGCTGCGCTTCGAGTCCGGCGGCCACCGCGTACAGCGCGTGCCCGCCACCGAGACCCAGGGCCGCATCCACACCAGCGCCTGCACCGTGGCCGTGATGCCCGAGCCCGACGAGGCTGAAGCCATCACGCTCAACCCCGCCGATCTGCGCATAGACACCTTCCGCGCCAGCGGCGCCGGCGGCCAGCACATCAACAAGACCGACTCCGCCGTGCGCGTGGTCCACCTGCCCACGGGCATAGTCGCCGAATGCCAGGACGGCCGCAGCCAGCACAGCAACAAGGCCAAGGCGCTGCAGGTGCTGCAGGCCCGCATCCAGGAAAAGGAGCGCAGCGAGCGCGCCGCCAAGGAGGCCGCGATGCGCAAGGGCCTGATAGGCTCGGGCGACCGCAGCGACCGCATCCGCACCTACAACTTCCCTCAGGGCCGATTGACCGACCACCGCATCAACCTCACGCTGTACAAGCTGCTGGC
>JAFAIY010000281.1 GCA_019236485.1 Comamonas sp.
CTGCTCAACGAGCAGATCTATGACGAGCAATTGGCCAGACGCTCCGAGGCGCGGTCCATGGCCGTGCAGCTCATATCGCAGCGCCCCTGGTGCCTGGCCAGCGGCCACGACCTGCAGCCCCGCAGCGGGGAGAGCTTCATGGCCTGGTTGCATGACCTGAAGCGGCCCATACGCATAGGCATGGCGGCCAGCTATGGCCTGCTGCCCAGGGTCTGGATCAAGGCCATGGAGCACAAGACCGGCGTCCCCTGGACCGTCACCGATTTCGCGGGCAACTCCGCCCAAGGCCTGTCTAGCCTGGTTTCGGGCCAGCAGGATCTGCTGCTCGAGACCTGCCCGGAGCTGTTGAGGCGGCTGTCCGCCAAGGACTCGTCCGCCGCGGCGGACAAGGTCCATGTGCTGCTTTCGACGGGGGACGGCGCCTACAAGGGCACGCCCACCTTCATGCAGTGGAAGCTGCCCATGCTCACGGCCAGCTGGGTGGCCTGGTTTGTCTCTAGCCAGATGCGGGCCGAGCAGCGCGAGCGCGTCGCCAATGCCTTGCATGCGGTGGCCTTGAGGGAGGACACCCAGGCCCTGATTCGCGAACTGGGACAGGAGCCTTCGCTGCTCTCGCCCAAGGCCAGCCAGGTGTTTGCGGAAAACTGGCTCAGCAACTGGAAAAGCGTCGCCAACTGGCTGGACAACCTGCCGGCGGACGCACCGGGCCGGCCGCGCAGCAGTCGCGCGGCCCCCGCGACGCAGCGCGAGGCTTCGAGTTCCTGAAGCCGGTGATTCAAAGCGTGACCATGGGCCGCTGGCTTGCAGCGGCCCATGGTGTTTCATATTCATTGGGATGGCAACAGCCAAGGAGACATCATGAAATACGAGGACATCAAGCAGGACCTGAGTGCGCTGCTGGGCCAGAAGGGCAACAACAATGGCAGCAGCCGCCGCGATGCATTGCGCCTGGCCTTGGGCGGAGGCCTGGGCATAGGCTATGCCTGCGCCGCAGGCACGGTGATGGCGCAGACGGCCATCAAGACCTCTGCGGAGGGCTTGACCGCGGGCGAGATCGGCATCGATGTCCAGGGCTTCAAGCTGCCCGCCTACCGCGCCGCACCCGCGGGCAGGACGAATCTGCCCGTGGTGCTGGTGATTTCCGAGATTTTCGGCGTGCATGAATACATCGCCGATACTTGTCGTCG
The DNA here is from genome assembly GCA_019236485.1 of Comamonas sp. Classification (GTDB taxonomy): domain Bacteria; phylum Pseudomonadota; class Gammaproteobacteria; order Burkholderiales; family Burkholderiaceae_C; genus Comamonas. Next base: position 1,188 of record JAFAIY010000281.1, read on the forward strand.
CCTGGCGCATGCGGGCTATATGGCGATTGCACCCGACCTGTTCGTGCGCCAGGGCGACCCCATGGCTTATGCCGAGACGGCCAAGCTCATGAGCGAGGTGATCGCCAAGGTGCCCGATGCGCAGGCCATGGGGGATCTGGATGCGACGGTCCGCTGGGCCGGCGCCAATGGCGGCGACACCGCCAAGCTGGCGATTACCGGCTTTTGCTGGGGCGGGCGCATCACCTGGCTGTATGCGGCCCATGGCCCGGTCAAGGCCGGCGTGGCCTGGTACGGGCGGCTGCAGGGCGGCAAGAACGAGCTGCAGCCCAGCCATCCCATCGACCTGGTTGCACAGCTCAAGGCGCCGGTGCTGGGCCTGTACGGCGGCCAGGACGCAGGTATTCCGCTGCAATCGGTGGATGCCATGAAGGCCGCACTCAAGACCGGCTCGGCCGCGGCCAGTGCCTCGAAATTCGTGATCTACCCCGAAGCGCCGCATGCGTTTCACGCCGACTACCGCCCCAGCTATCGCGAACAGGCAGCTCAGGACGGCTGGGTGCAAATGCTGGCCTGGTTCAGGCATCACGGCGTGGCGTGAGAGGGCGCGCAGGGGGCTTGACAGCTTTGCTAAGGTGAAATGAAGCCAGCCATCCGGAGCTGGCGATATGGGGATAGCGCCGAGCCGCGGCCCGAGACCGCGCATTCTGCGAGAATCCCCGCCATTCGCCTCAAGGAATATGGTTCCTGGGCATACGGTTAAGCCATAAATCGCTATGACATTGGTAGCAATTATCTTGGCCACCCTGGCTGCCGGCATCGGCAGTGTCTGGGTGGCCGCATTTTTGATGGGCTTGGGAGGGGGACGTGCACCGGCCGTCATGCCCCAGCGGCTGTTGAGCCTGGCCGCGGGCGCGCTGCTGGCCACGGCCTTTATGCATTTGCTGCCCGAGGCCTTCGAAAGCCATGGCGAGGCCCATGATCTGTTCATCACCTTGTTGATCGGGCTGGTGTTCTTTTTTCTGCTCTCCAAGGCGGAGCTCTGGCACCACGGCCACGAGCATTCGCACGGCCATGCCCATGAACACGAACATCATGGACACGCGCATGAGCATGCCCCGCGCAAGGGCGGCTGGGCGGTTCTGACCGGCGACAGCGTGCACTGCTTTGGCGATGGCGTGCTGATCGCCTCGGCCTTCATGGCCGATATCCGTCTCGGCATGATTGCCGCGCTCTCCGTGCTGGCCCATGAGGTGCCCCACCATATGGGCGACATCGTGGTGCTGCGTCAGGCCAGCAGCAACCGCCGCGTGGCGCTGATCAAGGTCTCCATGGCCGGCGCCGTGACCACGCTGGGCGGGGTGGCCGGCTACTTCCTCGTCGGCCAGCTGCATGATCTGTTGCCGTATTTCCTGACCGTCGCTTCCAGCAGCTTTATCTATGTGGCGCTGGCCGACCTGATTCCCCAGCTGCAAAAGCGTCTGAGCGCGAGGGAAACGGCGGCCCAGGTGTTCTGGCTGCTGCTGGGCATTCTGCTGGTGACGGTGATGAGCGGCGCGGCCCACACCCATTCGCATATGCATTGACCCGGGTCGGGTCCCGCCTAGGGTACGGTTCAGCCGGGCTCGGTCTCGCCGCGCAGCACGGCCTTGACGGCCGCCAGCTGGCGGCGCGAGACGGCCAGCAGCTCGGGAATGCCTTGCAGGCGCAAGCCCCAGCCTTCGCCTTCCTCGGGGTCGTCATAGCGCTCCAGGCTGCGCAGCGCCGATCTGGCCACCAGCGCATTGCGGTGCACGCGCAGCAGTTGCTCGCCGTGGCGGGCTTCGAGTTCGGCCAGCGCGCCGTCGAGTATGTAGTTGCGCTGCACGGTGCGCACGGTGATGTATTTCTGCTCGGCCTTGAGGTAGCGCACCTCGGCCAGCGGCAGCCGCAGGGTGCTGCCGCGTTCCTGGATCAGCAGCACGGGGCCGTTTTCCACCACGGTGCGGGCATTGAGCGCACGCTCAGCTTTCTGTAGCGACTGCTGCAGGCGCTCGAGCCGCACGGGCTTGGTCAGATAGTCGATGGCATCCAGCTCGAAAGCCTGGACTGCATGGTTGGCATGGGCCGTCACAAAGGCCACGGCCGGCGCGCAGGCCATGGAGGCCAGAGCCCGCGCCAGGCTCAGGCCGTCGCGGCCCGGCATATGGATATCGAGCAGCACCAGCTGCACGGGCGTGGGTTGTACCGCGCCCAGCAGCTGCAGGGCCTGCTCGGCGGATTCGGCCTCCTGTACATGGTGGGGGCCGTGGCCGCAGTCGGCCAGCAGAGTGCGCAGGCGGGCGCGGGCCAGGGCTTCGTCATCAACGATCAGAATATGCATCGCGGGCTTTCTTGGCGGGCATGGAATCTGCGGCCAGGGGGACACTGAGCCGCACGATGTACAGGCCATGGCGCAGTCTGGTGCGAAAGCTGCCCTGGAGGTCGTGCAGCAGCGAGAGCCTAGCCTTGACATTGTCCAGCGCCATGCCCTGGCCCCGACTCACGGCGGCGGCCTCGGCATCGGGCAGGGTGTTGACGATATGGATCAGGGCCTGGTTGCCGCGTCTTTCGGTGCGCACCTGCAGCTTGCCGCCGCGCGGATTGGGCTCCACGCCGTGGCGTATCGCGTTCTCCACCAGAGGCTGGAGCAGCAGCGGGGGCAGCAGAGCCGCGTGCACGCTTTCGTCGAGCTGCCACTGGATCTGCAGGCGTGGGCCGAAGCGCACCTGCTCGATGGACAGATAGCGCTGGGCCAGCTCTATCTCCTGGGCCAGCGTGGTCGTGGTATGGGGCTCGGCCAGCGCATAGCGGAACAGGTCGCTGAGGTCTTCCAGCAGGGACTCGGCCTTGGCGGGCTCGGCCCGCACCAGCGCGATGGCGCTGTTGAGCGTGTTGAACAGAAAGTGCGGGCGTATGCGCGACTGAAGCTCGGTCAGGCGGGCCTGGGTCTGGGCCGGGGTGCTGCCGCGCGCGCGCAGCACCAGGGCCGTCACCAGCAGGGCGGCCAGCAGGCCGCCCGTGACGGCGCTGGCCAGCCAGGGCGTTCTGTCCATGCCGATCAAGGACCACATGCCGCAGGCGTAGAGCCCGGCCAGCGCCCCCAGCAGCACTCCGGCCAGATACTGGCCGGGCGTGCTCATGCGCTGCAGCGGTTGCTTGAGGCTGCAGGCCGCAATCAGCCAGACCAGCGTGCCGGGCAGGCTGGCGCCGGTGAGCAAGGCCATGGAGCCCAGCCACTCCAGAGGCGTTTGCGCGCCGTAGATGGCGGCCGTGGCCACCACGAGCTGCACGAACAGCACGGCGCGCAGCACCACGCCCGCGTTGCAGGCATCGAAGACCTGGACGGGGCGCGGCGCATCGGTCGGGGCGGCAAAAAAACGCAGTGGCACGGTGTGGCGGGCAGGGATGGCAGACCCGGAATTATGGGCAGTCTGCGGGCCTGCGCACAGCGGACGCCAGATGGCCGTCAGTTTGTGGCCCCGGCCTTGAGGCCGCTCAAGGGCTGCTGATGCTGCGGTTGTGGGCAAAGCGCCGCAGCGACCAGGCAATGCCGGCAAGTATCAGCAGCATGGGCGCCAGCTCGCCGGCCTGGGGCAGGCGCTGCTCGTAGATGAAGTGGTAGCTCAGTGCAAACAGGGTCTCGAACACCAGCAACTGGCCCACGAGGGTGATGGGCAGGCGCTGGCTGGCGGCATTCCACATCCAGTTGCCGAGCCAGGAGGAGAACACGGCCACCCCCAGATTGAGCAGCCAGAACAGCTGCCAGCGGGCCGCGGGAATCGGAGGCGAGTCGGAGGCCGGGGCCAGCAGCCACAGCAGGGCCCAGAGCAGGGCCCAGAGCAGGGCGCTGATCAGTCCCACGGCCAGGCCCCAGAGCGTGGACCATTCTGTGCCGTTGAAGCGGCTTTGCGCCAGATAGCGGGTGTTGTCCAGCGCATAGCGACTCCAGGACAGCATGGCCAGCACGGCCAGCAGCACGCCCAGCAGATGGCGGGCGGGATTCTCGGCCGCGCCGCCCGTCAACGCATGGGCATTGATGAGCACGATGCCGGCCAGGATCAGGGCCATGGGCGCCAGCATGCGCTGTACGGGAATGGCGCCCGAGGTCTTGCGGCCCAGCAAGGGCATGGTGATGGGCACCAGCCCCACGATCAGCGAGGTCATGGCCATGCCTATCCATTGCACCGAGGTCGCGACCAGCGCGAAATACACCACATTGCCGGTGAAGGCCAGC
>JAFAIY010000383.1 GCA_019236485.1 Comamonas sp.
GCCGAAGCGCTCCTGAATCTTCCTGAGCCGCTTCAGGGTTGCTGTGTGCTTTTGGGACAGCAGCGGACCGAACAGCTCCAGCAGATAGCGGACCTTCTTGGCGGCTTTTCTGAGTTCGTGAAATGCGACAAGATCCGATTTCCCGGCTCTTGCCGCAAGCTTGATACGCTTGCGCAGCCGCCTTTCAGACTCCGCGACGCGGCCATCCGCAAAGGTCTGCAGCGCTTGCCGCTCCTGTCGGGCGGCCAGGCTTTCCGAGGTCTGAGCCACGGCCTGCTGCAGCAGCTTCCGGACCTCGGGATTCGAGAGCAGGTCTTTGCCGACATCGAGCGCCGCCTGCCGCGCATCCGATATTTCGGCGGGGAACACGCCGGCATTTTTGCGCCGCAGCCGCAGCAACTCGATCAGGATGTCGTAGTCGCGTGCCCGGCCCGCGGTGTCCGAAAGAGATCTGAACAGGGCCCGCTGCCGCGCGCTCTCTGCCGCGTCCAGCATGGGGCCGTAGGCCCACCACAGGGACTGCAGGCGTCGCATGGTGATGCGCAGCTCATGGAGCCCATCGGCCGAAGGCTGGTGCGCGGCCGCCGCAGCCTGCTCGATCGCTCTATCGACAAGCGGCGCGGCCAGAGCCGGAAATGCCGTCTCGGCGCATGATTCGCGCCCTTCGCTCGGATCCGCTTTTCCCTTGCCCATGCGTCCTCCCGGATCATCCCCGATGACGCTCATCGTTTGTCGCGGAGCAACCATCAATCCAATCAGCGAAGCATCGGCTCTTCCAATATAGCGCCAACAAATGTGCCTGGCAGACCTTTGACTAATCTGCAGCGATTGGCTGTAAGGGATCTCCGCACCGCCTCGAAATTGCACTTTGCTACCGAGCATGTGGCCGCAACGCGGCTGCCGGTTGACGAATGCCACTCCCGGTGCATGATCTCAAGGCAGAACGCCAGTACGGAGCGAGCATCTATGCAGTCGTTGCCGATCCCGATCAGTGTTCTTCTGTTTCAATTGCTGCCCCTCCGCGCCGCTTGGGTTGAAATCCCTTAGCGTCCATATTGCTCAGGAGAAATCGATGAAACCGATTGCCATGCTTGCGCTGATTCTTGGCCTTTTCCTGGAAGGCCCGGCTCACGCCCAGGACAGGGATGCGACCGCCAAGGCGGAGATAGCAGCACTCCAGTGGCTCAAGCTGAGCGACTCGGCAGACTACTCTGGGACCTGGGAGCAGTCCGCCGGACTGTTCAAGGCCGCCATCTCCAAAGAGGGCTGGGAAAGCACGATTCGCCGCGTAAGAACTCCGCTGGGAGCCGTCCTATCGCGCAAGCTGAAGACGGCCCAGTTCACACGCTCTCTGCCGGGCGTCCCGGATGGAGAGTATGTGGTGATCCAGTTCGAAACACGGTTCGCGCACAAGGCTAGTGCCGTGGAAACGGTGACGCCTTTGAAAGAGCAGGATGGCTCCTGGCGGGTGTCTGGCTACTACATCCGATGATTCGGACTGTTCTGCTCGCTGATCCCAAGCCCGGCTCCGGTCCGCGCGATCCCGGAGCCGACTCGGCGCCGCCTCATTCCGCCGCAATGTCCTGGTGTATACAGAGGTAGTTGCCCTCGGTATCTTTGAACCAGGCGGCCTTCTCCGTGCCATGCGTGTAAACATGGGCCACGGTCTTCAGGTCCGGAAAGTCATAGTCCTCGAACTCCACGCCTCTGCTCTTCAGTTCTTCGATGCTGGCGGCGATGTCTGCAACCTCGAAGCTGATCGCGGTATGTTCGGCCTTGGTTCCGCCGGGCTTGGGAAACAGCGCGATGGCCGTGCCGCCCACCCTATACACAAATTTTCCGTCGGCCCGCAACACCCCGTCCCTCAGGCCCAGGCCTTTTTCATAGAACGCTCGCGCACGATCCATGTCCATCACCGGCAGCATCGTCGTCACGGCAGAGTGGGTCAACATAGGAACTCCTTTCGCTCGAAGCCGCTGGGCTGCAGTCCATGGGTCGAACAAATCAAGCTTAGTCCTGCACGCGCCGCCGCGCCAGTCACAACGATGCCGGATGAACCAGACGCAATAGTCTTTACGGCTGGCCACATACCCCGTCATGCCCGCGAACATCGACAGCCCTACTCGCATAAACCCTGCGCAGAAACCGACTGATCAGTCGGTATATTGAAGACAGATCATCAGCCTAGGATCTGCCATGAGCGCTCTTTCCGTCGCCTCCCTGCCGCCAATCCCACCTGCGGCCTCGCTGCAAGCTCGCGCGCGGGCCGCTGTGGACCAGTCGCGGGCCGATGCCCGGGGCCAGGGCGGCCAGGTGGCCGTGGATGACTACCGCTGCACCACGCGGTTTGCGCAGGAGCTGAGCCTGTTCCGGCGCCATCCTCAGGCCGTGGCGGCCGGCCAGTCCCTGGCCGCGCCCGGCAGCTGGCTGTCGCTCACCCATCTGGGCACGCCGCTGCTGCTGGTACGCCAGGCCGATGGCGAGCTGCAGGCTTTTCTGAATGTCTGCCGCCACCGTGGCGCGCGCCTGGTGCCGGAAGGCTCGGGTGAGAATGCGCGGGCCTTTGCCTGCCCTTATCACGCCTGGACCTACCGGGCCGACGGCGGCCTGCGCGGCGTACCCCAGGCCGAGGGCTTTCCCTGTCTGAAGCCCGAGGAGTCGGGACTGCAGCGCCTGGAGGTCACGGAAAGAGCCGGCCTGGCCTGGGTGATTCTCGACCCCGGACAAAGCGATCTGGACCCGGCGGCCATGCTGGAGCCGCTGATCAGCGATCTGGCCGGACTGGCCGGCATGCAGACACCCCAGGCTTTTGCGCCGCGCTCGTACGAGGTCGAGGCCAACTGGAAGCTGCTGGTGGATGGGATCTTCGAGGCCTATCACTTCAAGGTCGCGCACCGGCAGACGATTGCCGCCATGTTTGCGGGCAATGTGCAACTGGTGGACGAAGCCGGGCTGCACCGCCGCCTGTATCTGATCAAGTCCAATTTCGCACGGGAACAGCCCGGCCCCGAGGACTTCGAGCCGCGCCGCTACGGCAATCTGACCTATTTCTTCTTTCCCAACAATCTGGTGCTGGTCCAGCCCGACCATGCGCAGTTCAGCTGCATAGAGCCGCTGAGCCCCACGCGCTCGCGCATCCACGAGATCACGCTGATCCCCGAAGCGCCGGCCAGCGAGAAGGCCGTCATGCACTGGCAGGCCAATGTGGATCTGTACCGCCGCACCCTGGCCGAGGACTATGCGCTGGCCGAGTCCATACAGCAGGGGCTGGCCAGCGGGGCCAACGAGTTTTTCAACTTCGGCAGCTATGAGTACAGCATTCCGCGCTTTCATGCCCAGCTCGCGCAGCAGTTGGATCACGGCCATTGAAACCTGCTACAGCGCTTTGGCAGCCTGTGCTTTCAGCTATTGATTCGATATCTTCATGGCCAGCGAAACCCGTCCCCGCAAGCAGCTGATT
>JAFAIY010000414.1 GCA_019236485.1 Comamonas sp.
CGGGCCGGTGACGATGGCGAACGCCATGGACAGGGAGTGGCCCACATCCAGCTGGTAGGGGAAATGCGGCCACAGCGCGAGCAGGATGACCATATTGCAGTCATAGCCCGACAGCATGGTGCGGCGGTGGCTGAACAGCAGCGCGCCTATGAAGATGAAGGGCAGCATCATCAGCACCATCTGCAACTGGCTGTTGGCAAACGGCCAAGCAAACCATTGGCAGAGCAATGCCACGACCGCGCCCATGGCCTGCCCCAGAATGACATAGCGCATGGTGAAGGCCGGATTCTCGAAGGAGGAGAACACGGTGATCATCACCGACAGGCCCAGGAGCATATAGGCGCCGCCCTGCCAGCCGGTGATCACCCAGATCAGGCCCACCAGAAAGATGGCGCTGAAGGCGCGCAGCATGGCGCGGCGTGCACCCACCCAGTCGCTGTGCAGCACCACGGGCAACTGGCGTGCGCGGTGGTGGGCAGGCAGAGTCAGATCGCTGGCAGCCACAAAATGGGCCTGTAGGGCCAGACCCAGATTGCTCAGGATTTCCTCGGCATGGCCCCAACCCTCAGCGGCTGCGCGGGCCGTGGCGATGGCTTCAATGGCGGCCAGCGGCGCGGGCTGGGTCTCCAGCAGCTTGGCGGCCTGCTCCAGTGCGGCCGTCATGGCCTGGGCTTGTTCGGCCGAGAACTCGGGAGTGATGGTCTTGCCCGTGCTGTCGCGCAGCCAGAGCAGGGCCGAGATCTGTGTGTTGATCAGGCGGCGCAGCGCGCGCACGGCACGGCGCGAGCGCTGCGAGCCCGCAGCATGCGGGTCCAGTCCTTCTTCAATGACGGCCATCGCGGCCAGTCGCTCGGCCAGATCCCTGGGGCTAAGGTTGCTCTGGCCTCGGGCCGTGGCCTGTGCGGCCTCGGCGATATCGCGCAGCAGGCGGGCGCAGAGGCGGCGCACCTTGCCGTTGCCGGGGATTTCAGCGCCCACCGGCGTGAACAGCCAGCCCACGACAAGGGCCGCGACCACGCCGGTCAGCGCGGTAAACAAACGATCCCAGCCCAGTTCGTAGACATGGGCGGGGTTGCCGTTGTCCAGCAAGGCCACCATGGAGGCCGAATAGCCGGCCAGCATGGTGCCGTAGGAGGCAAAGCTGCGCTGCAGATTGCCCAGGCCGGCGCACAGGCCCATCCACACGGCCAGGCCGGTGACCAGCCACAGCAGGTCGCCGCGCGCAATCAACACCAGGACCACGCCGGCGGCCGTGCCGACGATGGTGCCCGCGACGCGGAAAAAGCTTTTCTCGAGCAGCTGGCCGCGCAGCGGCTGGGAGGCGGCCCAGACCGTCATGCCCGCCCATTGCGGATGCTCGAGTCCCAGGGCCCAGGCCGCGAACACGGCGATACAGACCGCAAAAGCCGTGCGCAGGTGCTGGCGCAGCCGCGCGCTGTCAAAGCCCCAGCGGGCGGCGCGCTCCAGCAGATGGTCGTAGGCGGCCAGGCTCATGCGCGCTCCTCGTTGCGGCCCGCATGCATCAGCTCCATGCGCGCGCGGATCTTGTTGACGCTGCCCAGCATGGCTTCCACCTCGGCGTCGTCGAGGTCTTGCAGCATGGACAGCTCGGCCTGCAGCATGGTGGCGCGGATGCGGTCCACGGCGGCATTGCCGCCCGCGGTCAGAAAAATGCGCTTGCTGCGGCGGTCGGCAGCGTCGGCACGGCGCTCTACCCAGCCGTGGCCTTCCAGAATGTCCAGCAGGCGCACCAGGCTGGAGCCGTCCAGGCCCACGCGCTCGGCCAGCTCCTTCTGCGTGACGCCGTCGCCCCAGGCGCGCAGATGCAGCAGCGGCGTCCAGGTGGCGTCGGTCAGACCGCTGGCTGCCAGCTGCTCTTCGACCAGGCGGCGCCATTGGCGGGTGAGGGTGACCATGAGAAAGCCCAGACGGTCGCGGGAGGGAGCATCGGCAAAAGACATGGCGGTATTTTGCTGTGCTTGCAATTAATTTGCAGTTCAAATTAATTTAGTCTGCATGAATATTAAGGGTATTCCCTTGGTTGGATTTTGGGCAAAAAAAGGAGAGCGACCTGCGCTCTCCTGATTTGGATCTTGTGATGCTTCTGGCTTGATCTGCAAGCAGATCAAGCGCAGGCAGCTATCAGAACAGAGTGGGAATCCACAGATTCAGCAGCAGGCCCGCAACCAGCAGCCAGGCGAACAGGATCAGGGCCAGCAGCAGCGGCTTGGTGCCTGCGGCGCGCACCGCGCCTATATGGGTGGTCAGGCCCAGGGCGGCCATGGCGATCGCCAGCAGCGCGTTGTCCAGCTGCACGCCCCAGCTCACGACGGCCTCGGGCAGCAGGCCCAGGGAGTTCACGCCGGCCATGGCCACAAAGCCCAGCGCAAACCAGGGGATGGTGATCTTGCCGGTCTGGCCCTGGCTCACGCCCTCGGCGCGCTCGCTGCGCGACAGCCACATGGACAGGATCAGCAGGAACGGCGCCAGCATCATCACGCGCACCATCTTGGCGATCACCGCGGTATCGGCGGCCTGGCTGCCTATGGCTTCGCCGGCGGCCACGACCTGGGCGACCTCGTGCACGGTGGAGCCCACGAACACCCCGTACTGCTGCAAGCTGGTGTTGAGCCAGCCGTATTCCGCATTCCAGTGGAACAGCGCGGGGTAGAGGAAGGTGCCTATGGTGCCGAACACCACCACGGTGGCCACGGCCACGGCCACGTCCTCGGAGCGGCCCTTGGCCACGGGCTCGGTGGCCAGCACGGCCGCGGCGCCGCAGATGGAGGCGCCCGCGCCCACCAGCAAGGTGGTGCGCTTGTCCAGGCCCAGCAGCTTGCGGCCCACCCACTGGGCCAGGAGGAAGGTGCTGGCCAGCACCAGCGCATCGATGAGCACGCCGGCCATGCCGACCTGGCCTATGTCCTGGAAGGTCAGGCGCAGGCCGTAGAGCACGATGCCGGTGCGCAGCAGGCGCGCCTTGGCAAAGCCCACGCCGCTGGCGCA
>JAFAIY010000415.1 GCA_019236485.1 Comamonas sp.
GTGCTTCAGTCCAGGAGGTCATGCCCTTGGTTGTGCTGCTATTTCTCTCGATGTTGCCCTTGCACGAAGATCGACCAGAACGCCAAAAAGCCATGCTGCTGAATGCAGTGCGTTTGTATAAAGAATTTGTTTAATCATGAAGTTCGATAACTCCCCTCTCTCGAATTCATCAAAATTTGTACTTTTTGGCGGCATTAATGTTCTTGAGGATTTGGACTTTGCCTTGAAGTGCGCTGCGTACTTCGTGAAGGTCACGGCCAAATTGGGCATTCCTTATGTCTTCAAAGCCAGCTTCGACAAGGCCAACCGTTCTTCCATTCATTCCTATCGGGGGCCCGGACTAGAAGAAGGCCTGCGTATCTTTGAGGCGGTAAAGAAGGAATTTGGTGTATCGGTGATTACCGACATACACGAACCCTGGCAGGCTGCGCCTGTGGCCGAGGTGGTGGATGTGCTGCAGCTGCCGGCCTTTCTGGCGCGACAGACCGATCTGGTTGTAGCTATGGCGAAGACAGGCAAGCCCATCAATATCAAGAAGCCGCAGTTCCTGAGCCCTTCGCAGGTTGCCAACATCGTGGAGAAGTTCAAGGAAGCTGGCAATGACCAGCTCATGCTGTGCGACCGTGGTACCTGCTTTGGCTACGACAATCTGGTGGTGGACATGCTGGGTTTTGGCGTGATGAAGAAGGTGACGGGCAACTTGCCCATCATCTTTGACGTGACGCATGCGCTGCAGCAGCGCGACCCCACGGCGGGGGCTTCCGGTGGACGCCGCCAGCAGATCGTGGACCTGGCCCGCGCCGGCATGGCAACAGGGCTGGCAGGTTTGTTCCTGGAGGCACACCCCGATCCGGACAAGGCCAAGTGCGATGGCCCCAGCGCATTGCCGCTGGACAAGCTGGAGCCCTTCCTGGCCCAGGTGAAGGCGGTGGATGATTTGGTGAAGTCATTTGAGCCGTTGGAGATTGACTGAACCGCGATGTATCGCGGCTTTCGCTGATTTGATCAAAATGGCTGCTATCGCGTGCCTGATAAGCGGTAGTAGCTATTGTTTTTATACTTAATAAATATGCAACGTGCTCTGACGGAACCCACTTCGGACCATTGCGCCGAGGGCAGTGCTGGCGTAGGCACAGCAGTAGCTATTGTGATTCCGGCCCGCTTTGGCTCGACCCGGTTGCCCGGCAAGCCTCTGGCTGATATCGCAGGCAAGCCCATGATTCAGCATGTGTACGAGCGCGCGTGTCAGGTTGCAGGTGTGCAGGCCGTGTTGGTCGCAACCGATGATGATCGTGTGGCGCAGGCCGTGCAGGCATTTGGCGGTCGCTGGGTGATGACCTCAAAGGATCATCCGTCCGGCACGGACCGCTTGGCCGAGGTGATGACTCAAGTCCCCGCGGACATTTATGTCAATTTGCAGGGCGATGAACCGCTGGTGCGCCCCGGGGATGTACAGCGACTGGTGGATGGCATGCTGGCTGATGCCAGCGTGGCTGTGGGCACTCTCTGCCATTCGATCGATGAACAGGAAGCGCTGAACCCGAATACCGTGAAAGTGGTCTTGGCCGATAACGGCGACGCGCTGTATTTCAGCCGATCTCCGATTCCCTATCCACGTGATGCGCAGGAAGCCACATATCTCAAGCATGTCGGCGTCTATGCCTATCGCCGCGAGGTACTGGAGCGCTATTCCGGGTTGCCCCAACCCATGGCGGAAAAGGCCGAAAAGCTGGAACAGCTGCGCCTCATGGCCGCTGGTCTGAAGATTCGCGCCTATGCGGTGGAACCTACGGGGCCCGGTGTCGATACGCCCGAATGCCTGGAGCGTGTGCGGGCCTTGCTGGAAGGGCGCGAGTCTGAGCCTCAGCCCACGCTGGCTGATGTTCGGTTGGTGATTACCGATGTGGATGGCGTGCTGACGGATGGTGGGCTGTTCTATGACGCCGATGGCGAATGCCTGAAGCGCTTTCATGTGCGAGATGGCCTGGGTATGAAGCTGCTTGAGGAAAGCGGCGTGCGTGTGGCCGTGCTCTCCGGTCGTGACTCGGCCACGCTGCGCAAGCGTGTTGCCGATTTGGGTTTGACTCTGTGCATGCTGGGCGTCAAGGACAAGGCCGCTGCTTGTCGTGAACTGATGTCCCAGGCTGGAGTGCAGGCGGCACAAACAGCCTGTATTGGCGACGACAGCATTGATTTGCCGGCATTTGTTGCTTGCGGCCTGAGCTATGCCGTACCTGATGCCCCGATCTACGTGCGCCAGGCAGCAAGCGGCGTGTTGCGAACCCCGGGAGGCCAGGGTGCTTTCCGGGAACTGGCAGATGCCATCCTGGCTGCACAAGTAAAACAAGATGTGATCGGCTCTGCCGAAGGCTATGAAGGCGTGATGTCTGCTATGGCGCAATAAAGAACAAAGAGGGATAAAAAATGGATATGCAGGTGAAAAGCAGTGCTGCCGATGAGGCACTGGCCATTGCGCAAGAGACGCTGGACATTGAAATTGAGGCGCTGCGCCGCATGCGCTCACGCATGGACGGCCGCTTCAATGAAGCCGTGGAGATGGTGCTGGCCATGGAGGGGCGAGTCGTGGTGGTGGGTATGGGCAAGTCCGGCATCATCGGGCAGAAGATTGCGGCCACGCTGGCTTCTACGGGAACGCCGGCCTTTTTTGTGCACCCGGGTGAGGCGTTTCACGGTGACCTGGGCATGATCAAGCCCATCGACGTTGCCCTCCTGATTTCCAACTCGGGCGAAACTGAGGAAGTGCTGCGCATCCTGCCGTTCCTGCAGCATCAGCAGAACAGGATCATTGCCTTGACGGGCAAGCTGGAGTCAACCTTGGCACGACATTCGCACGCAGTGCTTGATGTAGGAGTGGAGCGTGAAGCTTGCAAAAACAATCTGGCGCCGACTAGTTCGACGACCAATACGCTGGCCATGGGTGATGCCTTGGCCGTGGCGCTGACGGTGAAGCGCGACTTCCAGCCCGAAGACTTTGCGCGCTTCCATCCCGGTGGCAGTCTGGGACGCCGCTTGCTGACGCGCGTATGCGACGTCATGGAGAAGGGACCGTTGCCCGTATGTTCGCCGGATGCATCCTTCCGTGACGTAGTGACCTCCATCACCTATGGGCGCATGGGGCTGACCTTGGTGATGGATGGTGCGGTGTTGCGAGGCATCATCACGGATGGTGACCTGCGTCGAGCGTTTGGTGCCCAGGATGATGTGAACCTTTTGAGTGCACAGCAGATGATGTCGCCCAACCCGTTGACGATTGGTGAGGAAGTCCGCTTTGCAGAGGCTGAAGCCTTCATGCGGCAAAAGGAAGTGGGTGCGCTGGTGGTCAAAAGCGATGAGGGACTAGTGACCGGCGTACTTCAGATTTATGGTCTGAAGAGCGAGCCCTCTCCGGCAGTCTGATATGCGATTCGGGATTCTCTCGAGAGGCATTGGCAGAATCCCGTTCCTCTCAAGGCTGGTGGGAACAGAGGTTGTGCGGCTGAAATCCTGGCGCCATGCCGATGTGGATGCGGTGGCCGGCTGGGGCCTGCGCCCAAGTACCCGAAAGGCTCAGGCATATGCGACCAGGCACGGATTGCCATATGTGGCCCTGGAGGATGGCTTTCTGCGCTCCTTCGGCACGGGCGAGCATTTCCCACCGCTGTCGCTGGTGGTTGATGACGCAGGCATCTACTACGACTGCATGCGTCCTAGTACGCTGGAGCGGCTGCTGCGCAGCGATGCCGATCTGCTGGCACCGGATGCTGCGCTGGTGCGCGAGGCCCGGGAGAAGCTGCTGTCCTCAGGTCTGAGCAAATACAACCATGCCGCAGAGCTGCCGCAAGGCGTGCTGCGCGCCGGCGATGTCCAGCGGGTGCTGGTGGTAGATCAGACGGCGGGCGATATGAGCGTGGCAAAGGGCGGGGCGGATGCTGCTACGTTTAAAGCCATGATGGCCGCAGCGCTGGCCGAAAATTCGCAGGCCACGGTTTACGTCAAGACGCACCCGGAGGTGAGTTCGGGCCGCAAGGGTGGGTATCTGACGGGCGTGCAGCCCGATGCCCGAATAGTGGTGCTGCGCGATACGGTCAGTCCGATGAGCCTGATTGCGCAGATGGATAAGGTCTATGTGGTCAGTTCCACCATGGGCTTTGAGGCCCTGCTCGCCAACAAGCCGGTGGTCTGTTTCGGCGTGCCCTGGTATGCAGGCTGGGGTGTGACGGACGACCGCCAGCCGCAGCACCCGGCCATGATGCGCCGGGCCGGGCGGCTGCGCTCGGTTGATGAGCTGTTTGCTGCCGGCTATATGCATTACGCCCGTTATATGAGTCCGGAAACGCGGCAACCGGGCAATGTATTTGACGCGATTGCCTGGTTGGAGCGTCAGCGGGAGGTTGCTCGGCGCTTTGCCGGGCGAATGATCGTGGTGGGCTTCCGGCGCTGGAAAGCCGCGAACGTGAAATCCATGCTGTCCTTGCATGCCGGCAAGGTGATTTTTGTGAAAAATGCCGCAGCCGCCAGGGCGTTGCAGCCTGCTGGAGAGGATTGCCTGGTCTGCTGGGGCCGGGTGCCGCCTGAAGGTGTGCAGGAGCTGGCCGAGAGGGCTGACATACGCTTGCTACGCATGGAAGACGGTTTTGTGCGCTCAGTGGGGCTGGGCTCTGACCTGATTCCACCGCAGTCCTTTGTGCTGGATGCCAAGGGCATTTATTTCGATCCAGGCCAGCCTTCGGAGCTGGAGGATTTGCTCAATGCCCGGGCGTTCACGGCGCAGGATATTGAGCGCGCGCGGAAGGTGCGCGCCTTCATCGTCAAACATGGCATCACCAAGTACAACCTGGAGCCCAACTGCACCGTGAACTGGCCGGCCAACGGTAGACAGGTGGTGCTGGTGCCGGGCCAGGTGGAAGATGACGCGTCCATCCGGTTTGGCTGCGACTCCGAGGGTGTGTGCACCAATCTGGGCCTGATCAAGGCTGCGCGCGAGGCATTTCCTGAAGGCTTTATCGTCTTCAAGCCGCACCCTGATGTGAGCAGCGGCAATCGCAAGGGGCATGTGGACACAGCTCAGGCCTTGCAGTATGCGGATCATCTTGAACAAGGTGTTTCGATAGTGAGCTGTATCGATGCCTGTGATGCTGTGGTGACCATGACCTCGCTGACGGGCTTCGATGCTTTGCTGCGCAACAAGCAGGTGGTGGTGCATGGGCGGCCGTTCTATGCCGGTTGGGGCTTGACGCAGGACCGCTTGCCCGTGCCGCGCCGAAGCCGTTCGCTGTCTCTGGATGAGCTGGTCGCAGGCGCCTTGCTGCATTACCCCCTGTATTGGGACCCCGTGCTCAAGGGCTATACGACCTGTGAGGCTGTGCTGCATCGCCTCTTGGAACAGCGTACGGCGCAGGAACAGTCCGGAGGGTTGCACTCGCTGCATGCGGGCTGGATGCGGCGGCAGTGGTGCAAAAGCAAGGTCTTGATGCTTTCATATTTAAGGGGAAGCTGATCCTTTGTATTTTCGATGAATCCTGTTATTCGATTAATTCTCTTCATGAATTCTCTCTGG
>JAFAIY010000488.1 GCA_019236485.1 Comamonas sp.
CATGCCCGAGAACTACGGTGCGCTGAGCCCCATTCTGCATGTGGTGCCGCTGCAGCTGCTGGCCTACCACACGGCCGTGGCGCGCGGCACGGACGTGGACAAGCCGCGTAACCTGGCGAAATCGGTGACGGTCGAGTAAGAAAAAGCGCTCCTGGAGAGCGCTTTTTTTATGCCGCAGACGGCTGCTGGAGAGGTCCAGCGACGGCCTCGAGGTCTCAGACCAGCTTGTGCCCGCTTTCCGCGAGCTTGCGCGCATAGGCGCCGAGGATGAGCCGCTCGGAATGCACCAGATAGTCATGCAGCTCCTTGGCGGCATCGGCGGGCTTGCCGTCCTCAAAGGTCTGCAGAATGTGCTGGTTCATCTCCACATAGGGGGCGTGCAGAAAATGCGGGTCGCGCAGCAGGCCGAAGGCCAGGCGCAGCTCGGCCAGCAGATGGGAGAACATCTCATTGAGCCGTTCGCTGTCGGCCAGCGCCACCACGGCCTTGTGGAATGCCATGTTCGCGGTGCCGACCTCGGCCCAGTTCTCGACCGCGGCCTGCTGCCTGGCCGTCTCCACGGCTTCGCGCATCCAGGCGCGCGCCGGGTGCATGGGGTAGGCCTGGGCCAGGGCCTGGCATTCGATCATGCGGCGCACGCGGTAGATGTCGATGATGGAAGCCATGCTGGGCACGGCCACGGACACGCCCTTGTTGGGCTCGTGCACCAGCAACCCTTCCTTGGTCAGCACACGGAATACCTCGCGCAAGGTGTTGCGCGAGATGGTCAATGCCTCGCTGAGCGCGGCTTCGGACAGGCGCTGGCCCGGAGCGAATTCGCCATGCACCAGCTTGCTGCGGATTTCATCGGCGATGCGCTCGGTCAGGTTCTGCGGGTCTGTAGCGGCTTTCATAGGTCTCCATCTCGCCATCGATCTGTGGACTCGAGTGTAACGACTGGCTTGTTGAGCGGACACGGCCATGAAATCTGGGGAAACCTAGGGTTTGTTCTATTTGTAAATGTCTATTGTTCTGCAAAAAATCTTATTTGTGCAGTCATCTTTGTTTGATTGTTCAACAATTTGGATGGTGTGCAAATTCCCTACGAGAAACATGTCGCTCATCCGAAAGAAGGCGGGCGGGTTTGGCGCGATGCTGTTCCTGCCTTGGTAGCTCCCGAAGCCGCAAGGCCACGGGGCAAGGTTTCTGGAGGTCTACATGCCTGCTGACATCAATTTGTGGCCGCTGATCGGCGTGCTCATCATCATTGCCGGCTTCGCGCTGCGCTTCAATCCCATGCTGGTGGTGATCATCACCGCCATAGGCACGGCGCTGGCCGCCGGTTTCCCCATAGACAAGGTGCTGGCCACGATTGGCGCGGGCTTCGTCAAGACGCGCAATCTGCCGCTGATCATCCTACTGCCGCTGACCGTGATCGGCCTGCTTGAGCGCCACGGCCTGCGCCAGCATGCGCAGAACTGGATCAGCTCCATCAAGTCGGCCACCGCCGGCCGTCTGCTCATCGTCTATCTGGGCGCGCGCCAACTCACTGCGGCCGTGGGCCTGACCAGCCTGGGCGGCCATCCGCAGATGGTGCGCCCGCTGCTGGCCCCCATGGCCGAAGGCGCGACCGAAGCGCGCCATGGCAAGCTCTCGCAGAAGGTGCGCGAGAAGCTGCGCGCCTTCTCCGCAGCCACGGACAACGTGGGCCTGTTCTTTGGTGAGGACATCTTCGTGGCCTTTGGCGCCATCGTGCTGATGACCACCTTCCTCAAGGAGGCCGGCATCGAGGTCGAGCCCATCCATGTGGCGCTGTGGGGCATTCCGACGGCCATCAGCGCGTTCGTGATCCATGCCTTCCGCCTGCGCCGCCTGGACAGGACGCTGGCCAAGGAAATCGCTGAAGAAAAACAGGAAGCCAAGGGAGAGCGAGCATGATCATCCCCATCCAATATCTGTACTACCTGGTCGGCGTGGTGCTGGCCATCACGGCCGTGATGACGCTGCGCGACACCAGCAACCCGCGCCGCTATACGGCAGGCCTGTTCTGGGGACTGTATGCGCTCGTGTTCCTGGTCGGCGATCAACTGCCGCCCGTGTGGGTGGGCGCCGTGGCCGTGATCATGGCCGTGATCGCCGGCTTTGGCGGCGTGCTGGGCGGCAAGCACCAGCCGCGCACCGATGCCCAGTACCTGGAAAGCGCCAAGCGCCTGGGCAACAAGCTGTTCGTGCCCGCGCTGGCCATCCCCCTGATCACCATGATCGGCACGCTGTCGGCCAAATACCTGGTGTTCGGCGGCACACCGCTGCTGGACCCCAAGAACACCACGCTGGTGAGCCTGGGCGTGGGCTGCGTGATCGCGCTGGCCCTGGCCTGCACGCTGACCCGCGAGACGCCCATGCAGGGCCTGCGTGAATCGCACCGCCTCACCGATGCTCTGGGCTGGGCCCTGGTGCTGCCGCAGATGCTGGGCATGCTGGGTCTGGTGTTCTCCGACGCCGGCGTGGGCAAGGCCGTGGCCTATGTGACCACCACCTATATCAATATGGACATCCGCTTCGTGGCCGTGGCCGTGTACGTGGTCGGCATGGCGCTGTTCACCATCATCATGGGCAATGGCTTTGCGGCCTTCCCGGTGATGACGGGCGGCGTGGGCGTGCCGGTGCTGGTGGGCGTGTATCACGGCGACCCGGCCGTGATGGCCGCGGTGGGCATGCTCTCTGGCTATTGCGGCACCCTGTTGACACCCATGGCCGCCAACTTCAATCTGGTGCCTGCGGCACTGCTGGAGATCGACAGGAATGCCGTGATCCGTGCGCAGGTTCCCACGGCCATCACGCTGCTGATCGTCAATGTGTTTCTGCTCAACTTCCTGATGTTCCGTTGATCTTGTGAAGACTGCCATGACCGATACCGCCGCCACCCGCATTCTGCTCACCGGCTTCGAGCCTTTTGACAAGGACAGCGTGAACCCTTCGTGGGAAGTGGCGCGCGCGCTGGACGGCGCCGTCATCGCCGGCGGCGTGGTGCATGCCGTGCAGCTGCCCTGCGTCTTCGGCAGCGCCATGGAGGTGCTGGACGAAGCGCTGGCCGGCCTGCAGCCGACGCTGGTCATCAGCCTGGGCCTGGCCGGCGGCCGCGCCGAAATCACGCCCGAGCGCGTGGCCATCAATATCGACGACGCGCGCATTCCCGACAACCAGGGCCAGCAGCCCATAGACCTGCCCGTGGTCGACAAGGCGCCGGCCGCCTACTTCTCCACGCTGCCGATCAAGGCCATGGTGGCCAATCTGCGTGCGCAGGGCATTCCGGTCGCGGTGTCCAACACGGCCGGCACTTTCGTCTGCAACCACGTCTTCTACGCGCTCATGCACCGGCTGGCGCGTCGCGCGGCGCCTGGCGTGCGCGGCGGCTTCATTCACGTGCCTGCGCTGCCCGAGCAGGCGGCCAGACAGCCTGGCATGCCCAGCATGGCGCTGGCCACCCAGATCGAAGGCATACGCGAAGCGATTCGTACGGCCTTGACCGTGCACCAGGATCTGCGCGAAACCGCGGGTCAGCTGCATTGAGTGCAGCAAGGAGAGAGTTATGAAAATGGATTTGAACAGCGACCTCGGCGAAAGCTTTGGCGCCTGGACCATGGGCGACGACGCCGCCATGCTGGACATCGTCAGCAGCGCCAATGTGGCCTGCGGCTTCCATGCCGGCGATGCGGCCGGCATTCTGGCCACGCTCAAGGCCGCCCAGGCGCGCGACGTGGTCGTCGGCGCCCATGTGGCCTACCGCGATCTCGCGGGCTTCGGCCGTCGCAACATGGATGTGGCCAGCAGCGATCTGGTGGCCGACGTGATCTACCAGATCGGTGCGCTGCAGGGCCTGGCCCGCGCGGCCGGCACGGCGGTGAAATACGTCAAGCCCCATGGCGCGCTCTACAACACCATTGCCCAGGACAAGCGCCAGGCCACCGATGTGATCAACGCCATCAAGGCCATCGATCCCTCGCTGGTGCTGATGGCCCTGGCCGGCTCGCCACTCATCTCCTGGGCGCGCGACGCGGGCCTGAGCGTGGTGGCCGAGGCCTTTGCCGACCGCGGCTACACGCCTCAGGGCGCCCTGGTCTCGCGCCGCGAAAAAGGCGCCGTGCTGCACGATGAAAAGCTGATTGCCGAACGCATGCTGACCCTGGTGCGCGACGGCGTGATCGAGGCCGTGGACGGCAGCCTGGTGCGCGTGGAGGCCGACTCCATCTGCGTGCACGGCGACAGCCCCTGCGCCGTGGCGATCGCGCGCCAACTGCGCCAGCGCTTCGAGCAGGAAGGCGTGAACATCGCCTCGTTTGCTGGATGAGCGGCCGGATGAACAGCATGCGTTTCCTGCCCGTCAACTCCCAGGCGCTGATGGTGGAACTGGCCGACCTGGGCCAGACCCTGGCGCTGCTGGCCTCGCTGCAGGCCAGTCCCATTCACGGCGTGCGCGAGCTGGTGCCGGCCGCGCGCACCATACTCGTGCAGTTCGCGCCGCATCTCGTCTCGGCCGCAGCGCTGGTACGCGAGATCGCGGGCCGCGATCTGGGCGGCAATGTGCAGCGCAGCGATGTGCTGGTGCAGATTCCCGTGCGCTACGACGGCGAGGACCTGGCCGAGGTGGCGCAGATCCTGGGCCTCAGCGCCGAGGAAGTGGTGCGCCGCCACACGGGCAGCGAATGGTCGGTGGCCTTTACGGGCTTTGCGCCGGGCTTTGCCTATCTGAGCGGCGGCGACCCCTGCTTCAACGTGCCGCGCCGCGCCACGCCGCGCACCAAGGTGCCCGCGGGCGCCGTGGCCCTGGCCGGCAGCTTCAGCGCCGTCTATCCCCAGGCCAGCCCCGGCGGCTGGCAGATCATAGGCGTGACCGATACGGCCATGTGGGATCTGTCGCGCGACCTGCCCGCGCTCTTGCAGCCCGGCTACCGCGTTCGCTTTGTCGATGCGGCTGCTCTGGAAAAAATAGCTGCTGGCGTGGGCGATCAAAGCATATCGAACGCAGATGACTCTGTAGCCAAGCAAGAGCAGGCGCAGGCAGCTATCGAATCGAAAGCGGGTGCGGGCGCGCAACATGGCCTGAAGGTGCGTGCGACCGGTCTGCTCACCCTGTTCCAGGATCTGGGCCGCCACGGCCAGGCGGGGCAGGGCGTATCGGCTTCGGGCGCCATGGACCAGGGCGCGCTCAAGCTCGCCAACCGCCTGGTCGGCAATGCCAGCGATGCCCCCGCGCTGGAAACCGTGGGGGGCGGCCTGGCCTTGCAAAGCCTGGGCGAGCAGGTGGTCGCCGTCACGGGCGCCGCTGCGCCGCTCACTCTGGTCACGGCCGACGGCCGCGAGTGGTCCGTGCCCGGCCATGCGCCGCTGGCGCTGGCCGATGGCGATATCTTGCGCATAGGCCAGCCTGTGGCCGGTGCGCGCTGCTATGTGGCCGTGCGCGGCGGCTATGCGGTGGACAACGTGCTCGGCAGTGCCAGCACCGACACCCTGGCCCATGTGGGGCCCGAGGCCTTGCGCGTGGGCCAGGTGCTGGCCATCAAGGCCGCTGAGCATTCCAGCGTGGGCGAGGCGCAGCAGCCACCCGCGGCTCTGCCCGCGGCCGGGCAGGAGGTGGTGCTGGACCTCACTCTGGGCCCGCGCACCGACTGGTTCACGCCCGAGGCCGTGGCCCTGCTGGCCGGCCAGCGCTGGCAGGTCACGCCGCAGTCCAACCGCGTGGGCCTGCGCCTGGCCGGCGACCTGGCTTTGACCCGCGCCATCACCAGTGAGTTGCCCAGCGAGGGCACGCCGCTGGGCGCCATCCAGGTACCCGCCAGCGGCCAGCCCGTGCTGTTTCTGGCCGACCATCCCTTGACGGGCGGCTATCCGGTGATCGGCTGCGTGGCGCCCCACCACCTGGACCTGGCGGGGCAGATTCCCGTCGGCGCCTGGATTCGTTTTAACCCCATCCGTGGTTTTGCCGAGCTTGTGCCTGCGGCGACG
>JAFAIY010000509.1 GCA_019236485.1 Comamonas sp.
CAGCCCGCAATCACCACCATATTGCGCTCGGGCGCCTGCTGCTGGGGCTTTTGCAGATGCTTGGGCAGGCTGCGCGCATTGCCGCCCTGGGGTTTTGCGGGCGGGCGCAGCCACTCGCCCAGGCCTTCGGGCACGGCGCTGAAGTACATCTTCTCCAGCGTCTTGCGGCACAGGGCCTTGAGCTCGGCATTGTTGGCGCCCAGGCGCGAAGGGTTCTGCTCCGTGCCCCAGACCGGCATATCCAGCAGCTGGGCCATGGTGGCCAGCTTGATGGCATTGGCCAGCGCCTGCGGGCCTTCGTGGATGACGGGCATGAGCTTGTCCTGGTAGTCAACCAGAACCAGTTGCGACTCGGAAGCTTCTAACAGCATGGCAATTCTTTCTGAAAATTCTTGAACCCGAAGCCGGGCAGGTTCGGCTTCGGACAGGCCAGTCTCGAGGGCTTGAGCCACGGGGGGCCAGGCACACAGACGGAGATGAGGGAGATGGGCTATTGTCGCCGCAAGCCGCGTGCGCCGCAGGCTAGAGGCCTGGGCTGCCTTCAAATATCGCGTTAACACGGATTGATTCCACCCCTCCCCGCAATCGCCAGAACAGGGAAAACACCGACAGCAATGCGCTCCATATTTGAGAGCGCCCAAGGCAATAAGCTCATGCCCGCAAGGCATTTGCTGCGGAAGATCAAAAACCCCGGGTAAAAAATTGGAATTAGAGGTTCTGTCCTACAAATTAACGTGGTACCCTCACGCCCCATGTCCAGATGGCTTATTGCACTTCTATTTGTCGGCGTCACCTCCGCACATGCGGCACCCAGTGATCAGCGTGACGACGACATGGCCCAGTTGCTTGTCAACCGCGGTCTCATCACCCAACTGCGCGAAGCTCGCCACACCGTGGCCGAGAGGACTTCCGACTTCGTGCGTGAGGCCCGCCAGAACGTGACCGAGAAGACTTCCAATCTGGTCGTCACGGCCATGGGCTTCCTCGGCGTTCCCTATCGCTTTGGCGGCAACAACGCCGAGACCGGCTTCGATTGCAGCGGTTTTGTGCGTGCCATCTACTCGGAAACCGTGGGCAAGGTTCTGCCGCGCCGCGCCGACGAGCAGGCCAGCGCCACCCAGCAGATCGATCGCAACGACCTCAAACCCGGCGATCTGGTGTTCTTCAACACCATGCGCCGCGCCTTCAGCCATGTGGGCATCTATGTCGGCGAAGGCAAGTTCATCCATGCACCCCGCACCGGCGCCAGCGTCCGCGTCGAAAGCATGCAGACATCCTACTGGGCCCGCCGCTTTGACGGCGCACGCCGCGTAGAAGGTGCAGATGCCTCGGCCGCCACAGCCGCCGCCTACAGCGCTCTGGCCCCGGTTCAGCCCTGATCCGCATGCCCCCCGAGAAACGCCTGCCGCAAGCAGGCGTTTTTTCTTTGCGTGCCGACTGGCGCTAGATATTTCCGCAGCAGACAACGCTGGAAGCATCAGGCCCGCGCAGACACCCTACCCCGTCCGACAGGAGCCCACCCTACATGCTCCTAGAGTGTTAAATCATTGACTCCTGCGGGGGATTCCATCATGTCCATCATTGGCACCATCATCGTCGGCCTCATCGTCGGCCTGATCGCTCGCGCCATCAAACCCGGCGACGACAGCATGGGCTGGATCATGACCATTCTGCTGGGTATCGTCGGCTCTTTTGTCGCAACCTATGTAGGCGCCGCATTCGGCTGGTACCGGCCCGGACAGACCGCCGGCTGGATTGCCTCGGTCGTAGGCGCCATCATCGTCCTGTTCATCTACGACCTGGTACGCAGCAAGACCAAAAGCTAAGGTTCCACCGGCTTCAGGGACCAACCCGACTTGGCAGCGCCGCAGCCGGACAGCCAAGAAGCGCGCTGGCGCCAGGACACTGGCGCTAGCCGCGCCCCTTGGCCCACAATGCGCACATGACCCACAGCAGCACACAGGCCGAGCGCCCGCCCCGTTACTGGCTCATGAAGAACGAGCCCGAGGAATATTCGATCGACCATGCGCTGGCAGCGCCGGCGCAGATCATGGCCTGGAACGGCGTGCGCAACTACCAGGCGCGCAACTTCATGCGCGACGAGATGCGGCCTGGCGACGGCGTGCTGTACTGGCATTCGAGCTGTGCCGAGCCCGGCATCTACGGCATCGCGCGCATCGCCGGCAATCTGCGTGTGGACCCGTCGCAGTTTGACCCGGCCGATCCCTACTACGACCCCAAGTCCTCGCCCGACAAGCCGCGCTGGCTGACGCTGGACGTGCAGGCCGAACGCAAGACCCGCCCCCTGCTGATCGCCGAGCTGCGCGAGCAGCCGGCGCTGGAGAATATGCGCGTGCTGCAAAGAGGCAACCGCCTGTCCATCACGCCCGTAAGCGAGGCCGAATGGCAGTGCATTCTGGGCTTGCTGCAAGCCAGCTAAGTCCAGCCGCGCGCCATATCACTCGCTGCCCGCGGCCTGCGGACCAGCAACCCGCTCGCGGAATCATCGGCTGCGGCTCAAGGCACGACCCGTCGGCAGCAGAAAACTTGGAAGAAACCGGCCTACAGCCCTTGTGGATCAAGCGCAAAATGCTACTTTTCGCATAGCCGGTGTTTTTCCGACACCAAGCCGCTTGCCGCCGACCCTAACATCCAAGACACCGAGCAAGGAGTCTCTCAATTGCGCTGGAGCACCCCCTTCATGCTGGCCTGGCGACGGGCCAAAACGACTTTGCCCTCACGCACGCGGCTGGCGGCGCGCGACGCGATTGCCGCGGCCCTGGCCAGCGCCGGCGCCTGGCTGCTGTCCCAGCAGCTCTGGCATCACCCGCGTCCCGCATTTGCGGTGGTCACCGCCATAGTCTGCCTGGCACCGGGCCTGCCCAGCCATCTCAAGCAGGCCAAGAGCCTGCTGATAGGCAGCACCCTGGGCATTGTGCTTGGCGATCTGCTCTGGCAGCTGCCCGACCAGCATCAGCTGCTGCGCCTGTGCCTGGGCATTTTTGTCTCGGTGCTGCTGGGCGCCGTGATCGGGCCCGCGCCCGTGGTGCCCATCCAGGCCGGGGTATCGCTGGTGCTGGTGCTGGCCATGGGGCCCAGCGCGGCCGGCGAGGCGCGCCTGCTCGACGTGATGGTGGGTGCGGCTGTGGGCCTGCTGTTCAGCCAGGTGCTGTTCACCTCCAATCCCATCAAGGACATGGGAAAGGCCGCCTCCATTTTTCTCAAGCAGCTGGCCAACGGCCTGGATCTGATCCTGCACGCCTGCAAGGAGCAAAAAGCCGATGCGGCCGAAACCGCTCTGGGCCAGCTGTCCCTGGCCCAGGAATCGCTGGCGGCCCTGCGTGCGGCCGTGGGCCAGGCCCATGCGTCACGGCGCTGGTCGCTGCGCGGGCGGCTCAATGCCGAACGCCTGGCTTTTGTCACACGCCGCTATGACCGCCATGCGCTGCGCGTCTATGCCACGGCGCTGCTGCTGGCCGAAAGCCTGAACCGAGCCGCTTCCCACACCCATGGCGCGCCACCCGCTGCTCTGGCTGGCTACTGCCGCTGGCTCATCGATAGCTGCCTGGACCTGGCTCGCCAGCCCACGGTGGTGGCACTCAAGAGCGACGACCCGCTGGCCACCATGGGTCAATGGCAGCCAGCGTCCGGCGTTGCGGAAAACCCCATAGATGCGCCCGAATGGGCGGCCGTCTACGAGACCGCCCAGAAGCTGGAAAACGCGCTGCGCGCACTCATAGGCTCGCGCGATGCGTGATCGGCTCCCGGATCAGGAGCTTTGCGGGTTCACCCGGTAGACGCTGCGCCCTTCCTTGATGGTCTCCAGCACCTGCAGCGTGGCCAACTTGTGGCGCTGCATGGTCAAGGGGTTGCCGGAGAGGATCACCAGATCGGCCAGCTTGCCGGGCTCTATCGAGCCCTTGTGCGCGTCCTCGAAGTGCTGATAGGCCGACCACAGGGTCTGGGCCTGCAACGCAATCCAGGGCGAGACGCAATGTTCTGGCCCCAGCACCTGGCCCGAACGC
>JAFAIY010000520.1 GCA_019236485.1 Comamonas sp.
AGCGATGCATGGATGCGGTCGGTATCTTCACTGCGGTGGTCCTGCTTATGCCATATCGTTGAGCCTGGCCTTTGCAGGCGATGCTCATCGGCACAATGATGGCGATCATCCTTCACGACAAAGGCATGGAATGTTGCGCATATTGGGCAAGGCATCGTCGATCAATGTACGAAAGGTTCTCTGGGCCTGTGCAGAAATGGAGATCCCCTTCGAGCGGGAGGATTGGGGCTCCGGCTTCCAGTCGACGCGCACGGCTGAATTCATGGCGCTGAATCCCAATGCCATGGTGCCGGTCATCCAGGATGGCGATTTCATTCTGTGGGAGTCGAACTCTATCCTTCGCTACCTCGCGAATCGTTACTCCGGAGCCAGGCTTTACCCGGTCGAAGCGATGGCCAGAGCGCGGGTCGATCAATGGATGGATTGGCAGGCGTCGGATCTCAACAGATCATGGAGCTATGCCTTCATGTCGCTGGTCAGGCGCTCTCCCGAGCATCAGGACGGCCATGCTTTGGCGGCTTCGTGCAGCGACTGGTCCGGGCATATGGAGATCCTCGATCGACAGCTGGACTCCACCGGAGCCTATGTCAGCGGCGAGGAATTTTCTCTTGCGGACATACCCATAGGCCTGTCGGTGAACCGGTGGTTTGAAACTCCGCTGGCGCATCCCGACTATCCTGCGGTGAAGGACTATTACGAGCGCTTGAGCCGCCGGCCAGGCTATCGTCTCTACGGAAGAAACGGAACGCCCTGAGGCAGCAGAAGGCTTGTTGCAGATGAACGCCATGGGCCGGTCGCCGTCTTCTGGCCAAAGAAAGGCCAAGGCTGCGGTCTTGCTTTGCTCCTAAGAAAAGGCGCTCATTCCCCCTTGAATCGGGGCTGACGCTTTTCGATGAACGCATTCATGCCTTCCTTTTGATCCTGGGTGGCAAACAGCAGCTGGTTGGCCTTGCGTTCCAGCATCAGGGCCGCATCCAGCGATGCATCCATGCCCGCAATCACCACCTCTTTGATCTGGGCCACGGCCAGCGGCGGCATATTGGCGATCAGCCTGGCCATCTTCAGAGCCTCAGGGATTACCTGCTCGTCCGTACAGACTAGGCTGACCAGACCCATGGCATAGGCCTCCTCGGCGCTCACGGGCTTGCCGGTCAGCAGAATGCGCATGGCCTGGAACTTGCCCACGGCCCTGACCAGGCGCTGGGTGCCGCCTATGCCGGGCATGATGCCGATGCGGATCTCGGGCTGGGCGAAGCTGGCGCCCTTGCCGGCAATGATGATGTCGCAATGCATGGCCAGCTCGGCCCCGCCGCCGAAGGCGTAGCCGCAGACGGCGGCAATGATGGGCTTGGGACAGTTTTCTATGGGGCCCCAGACGCGCTCGGTATGGCGCTTCATGATCTCTATGGGGCCGCAGTCATCCATGCTCTTGATGTCGCCGCCGGCCGCAAACACCTTGTCGCCGCCGGTCAGCACGATGCAGCGCACGCTGGCGTCGGCGCTCAGCTCCTGGAATGTCTGCGACAGCGCGGCCTGCAGCGACAGGCTCAGCGCATTCGTGGCCTGAGGGCGGTTCAGGCACACCACGGCCACCCCGTTGTCCTCGCGCCTGAGCAGCAGCTCAGGGGGCTGGTTGCTCGCATTTTCAGTAGCAGGCTGCGGCGTAATCATGAGGGTTCCCAAGGGTTTGAATTGAGCCGATGGTCGTTGGCCGAGGGGGGAGTTACATCGTCCTTTTGGACGTATCTGCCGAGGGGGGCGAAACCTAAATTGGCAGACATGGATACCAAAAACGAATTTCAATCCCAAGTGGTTCTGGTGACCGGCGGCACCAAGGGCATAGGCAAGGGCATTGCCCAGGCATTTTTGGAGGCCGGCGCCACGGTGGTGGTCTGCGGCCGTCAGCAGCCCGAGGAACTGCCCCAGTCCCGGGGCCGCAGTGCCGAGTTCATCGCCTGCGATGTGCGTGAAGCCCAGGCCGTCAAGGACCTGATCACCGAGGTCCAGGCCCGCCACGGCCGCCTCGATGTGCTCGTCAACAACGCCGGCGGCGCACCGGCCGTGGACGCGGCCACCGTGTCGCCGCGCTTTCACGAGGGTGTGCTGCGCCTGAACCTGTTTTCCACGCTGCATGCCTCGCAGGCCGCGAACGCCGTGATGCAGCAGCAGGAAGGCGGCGGGGTCATCGTCTGCATAGGCAGCATCAGCGCGCTGCGGCCGTCTCCGGGCACGGCCGCCTATGGCGCGGCCAAGGCCGCGGTGCTGAGCCTGGTCAGCTCTCTGGCCGTGGAATGGGCGCCCAAGGTGCGCGTGGTGGCCGTGAGCCCGGGCCTGGTGCGCACCGAGCAGTCCCATCTGCATTTCGGCGACGACGACGGCATCGCCTCCGTGGCCCAGACCATTCCCGCAGGCCGCCTGGCCGAGCCCGAGGACATCGCCCAGGCCTGCCTCTATGTGGCATCACCGCGCGCCGCCTATATGAGCGGCACCAATCTGCTGCTGCACGGCGGCGGCGAACGCCCCGCATTCCTGGGCGCCTCGAACGCCGAGACAACGCAAACAAGCCACTGAATTTCAAAGGAGACAATCTTGACCGATCAAGACTGGATGGCAGAAGTCCGCGCATATGTGGGCAAACAGTACGGGCGCGTCTATGCCTGGGACAAGGTCAACGCCCCCATGATTCGCCAGTGGTGCGAGCTCATGGGCGTGCAGGTGAAGAGCAACCAGGACGGCAAGACCATTGCTCCTCCGGCCATGCTCCAGGTCTGGTGCATGGAAGGCCCGGTGCAGAACAACTACCCGCCGGGATCGACCACCGAGAACCCCTACGAGGTGCTGAAGCTGATCGAGGCCCACGACTTCCCGTCCACGGTGGCCGTGAACTCGGAGCTGACGTTCGAGCGCGACGTGCTCGAAGGCGAGGATCTGTACTACACCACGCGCCTGGAGTCCATCAGCGAGCAGAAGACCACGGCGCTGGGCACGGGCTACTTCGTCACGCAGATCATGGATTACTTCTCCATAGGCGCCGGCAACGGCGGGGACGAGAAGGTCGGTCAGCTGATGTTCCGCGTCTTCAAGTTCCGCCCGGCCCAGGTGCATAAGCCCGCGCCGGCGGCGGCCGAGCCCACCATTCCCCAGATCAAGCGCCCGGCCCCCGGCGTGAGCGACGACAACCGCTTCTTCTGGGAAGGCGTGAAGCAGGGCAAGCTGATGATCCAGCGCTGCAAGAGCTGCGGCGATCTGCACCATCCGCCAGGTCCGGTCTGCCCCAAGTGCCATTCCTTCGAATGGGATGCGGTCGAGGCCAGCGGCAAGGGCCGGGTCTATTCCTTCGTGGTCATGCATTACCCCGAGGTGCCGCCGTTCGAATACCCGAATCCCGTGGGCCTGATCGAGCTCGAGGAAGGCACGCGCATGATCGCCCAGCTGGTGGGGGTCAAGCCCGGCGAGATCAAGATCGGACAGCAGGTGCAGGTGGAGTTCAATCGCTTTGACGGCGAGCTGAGCCTGCCGCAGTTCCGCCCCGTGGCCTGAGCGCGAGGAGACAAGTCATGGACTTTCAACTCAGCGAAGATCAGCGCGCGTTTGCCGACATGGCGCAAAGCCTGTTCGCCGACTACTGCAGCGACGACAAGCTGCGCGAGCACGACGGCTCGGGACGCCCCTTCATGCAGGAGCTGTGGCAGCAATGCGTGACGGCCGGCCTGCACAGCATTCTGGTGCCCGAATCCGCGGGCGGCCTGGGCCTTGGCGCGACCGAGCTGCTGGCCGTGCTGGAGCAGCAGGGCCGGGCTCTGGCCCAGGTGCCGCTGTGGCAGCAGCAGGTGGCCGCGGCCGCTCTCGTCAAGTTCGGGGCTGGCCTGGATGCCGCGGTGCAGTCCGCCATGGAAGGCGAACCGATAGCGCTGTCGCTGGAGAGCCTGGTGGCCAGCCGCGGTGCGGGCCTGCGGCTGCAGGGCCGGCTGCTCAACGGCAGGCTGCAGGCCGTGGCCCTGGGTGCCCAGGCCAGGCTGGCGCTGGTGGCGGCGGCCGAAGCCGATATGCCGAAGATGGTGCTGGTCGATCTGCAGGCCGAAGGCGTGCTGCGCGAGGCGGGCATGCGCCAGGACTACTGTGGCGTGGCCGACATCGCGTTCAGCAACACCCCGGTGCTGGCCGTGCTGGGCGGCCGCGCTGCGGACTGGGTCAGCGAGCAGGCGATCGCCTGCCTGGCTGCTTTGCAGCAGGGCGTGACCCAGGAGCAGCTGCGCCGCACCGTCGAATATGTGAGCGAGCGCCAGCAGTTCGACCGCCCGATAGGCAGCTTTCAGCTGGTCCAGGGCCAGATGGCCGACGGCTACATCCTCCTGCAGACCCAGCGCAGCGCGCTGTGCCAGCTGGTCTGGCGCCTGGATGCGGGCCTGCCCTGCGTGCCCCAGGCGCATGCGCTGCGCGCCCAGTCCAACGAGCTGGGCCTGAAGGTCGGCCGGGTGGCGCAGCACGTGCACGGCGGCATGGGCGTGGACGTGACCTATCACATGCACCGCTTCATGTTCTGGTGCCGCGCACTGGCCGCCGAGTTCGGCGGTGCCGCCCACCACCTCGAAGCGCTGGGCCAGTGGCTGGCCGACAACGACAACCTAGGCTGGAAGTACGACCTGCCCGAAGACCGCTAAAGGAATCTTACCCATCATGGCTCACCAAACACTTCGCTTCGAATCGGTCAATGTCGGCGACGAACTCCAGGCCTTCAGCGTGCCCATCACCGTGCCGCTGATCGCCGGCGGCGCCATCGCCACGCGCGACTATTTCCCCGGCCACCACGACCGCGATGCGGCCCGCGGACTGGGCTCGCCCCATATCTTCATGAACATTCTGACCACCAACGGCCTGGTGCAGAGCTTTGTCGAGGGCTGGGCCGGGCCCGGGGCACGCTTGATGGATCTGAAGATCCGTCTGGGCGCGCCCAACTACCCGGGCGACACCATGAAGTTCTCGGGCTCCGTGACCGAAAAGAACGCAGCTACGCGCAGCGTGCAGGTCACGCTGAAGGGCGCCAACTCCATGGGCTCCCATGTCAGCGGCACCGTGCAAGTGGCCCTGCCTTAAAACCAGAAGCGGAGACATTCCCGTGAACGATATGAATATTTCCGGCCGCGCCGCCATTGTGGGGCTGGGTGCTACCGAATTTTCCAAGAACTCCGGCCGCACCGAGCTGCGCCTGGCCATGGAGGCCACACTGGCGGCCCTGGCCGATGCGGGCATAGACCCCAAGGAGGTGGACGGCTTTTCCTCGTACACCATGGACAAGGTGCCCGAGTACGAGATCGCGCGTCTGCTGGGCTCGCGCCAGGTGAGCTTTTTCTCACAGGTGCCCCATGGCGGCGGCGCCGCCTGCGCCCCCGTGCTGCATGCGGCCATGGCCGTGGCCACGGGCATTGCCAAGACCGTGGTGGTCTACCGCGCCATGAACGAGCGCAGCTGGTATCGCTTCGGCACCGGCGACTACAACTTCGGCGACAAGCCCTTCTTCGACAGCGTGAACTACGGCTGGTACATGCCCCATGGCTTCCATACGCCTGCGGCCTGGGTGGGCATGTTTGCGCGCCGCTACATGCACGCCTACGGCGCCACCAGCGAGGACTTCGGCCGCGTGGCCGTGGCCGTGCGCGATTTTGCGGCGACCAATCCCGCGGCCTTCTTCTACGGCAAGCCCATCACGCTGGAAGAGCACCAGAAGAGCAAGTGGATCGCCGATCCGCTGCACCTGCTGGACTGCTGCCAGGAGTCCGACGGCGCCGTGGCCATGGTCATCACCTCCAGCGAGCGTGCGCGCGACCTCAAGGCCAAGCCCGTGTACATCAAGGGCGCGGCCCAGGGCATGAGCGAAGGCCAGCAGTCCATGACCTCGTTCTACCGCGAGGACATCACGGGCCTGCCCGAGATGGGCCATGTGGCCCAGCAGCTGTGGCAGCAAAGCCGTTTGACGCCCGACGACATCCAGACCGCCGTGCTCTACGACCATTTCACGCCCTTCGTGATGACCCAGCTCGAGGAGTTCGGCTTCTGCAAGCGTGGCGAGGCCAAGGACTTTGTGCGCGCCGGCCAGCATGCACGCGGCGGCCGTCTGCCCGTGAACACCCATGGCGGCCAGCTCGGCGAAGCCTATATCCACGGCATGAACGGCATTGCCGAGGGCGTGCGCCAGGTGCGCGGCAGCTCGGTCAACCAGGTCGAGAAGGTGCACAACGTGGTGGTGACCGCAGGTACCGGCGTGCCCACCAGCGGCCTGATCCTGGGCGACGACATCTGATAGCAGGGGGCAAGCCATGTTCATTGATTTGACCCCGCAGCAGCATGCGCTGCGCCTGAAGTGCCGTGACTACTTCCAGCAGCTGATGACGCCCGAGCTCAAGGCCCGCATGCGCGGCGCCGAGGGCGGCGACGAGTTCCGCGCCACCATCCGCAAGATGGGTCGCGACGGCTGGCTGGCCATAGGCTGGCCCAAGGAGTACGGCGGCCAGGGCCTGTCGGCCACCGAGCAGCTGATCTTCTTCGAGGAAGCCAATATCGCGGGTGCCCCCCTGCCTTTCGTGACCATCAGCACCGTGGGCCCGGCGCTCATGGAGCATGGAACCGATGCGCTCAAGCAGGAGTTCCTGCCCGGCATGGCCACGGGCGACATCATTTTCGCCATCGGCTATTCGGAACCCGGTGCGGGTTCGGACCTGGCCGTGCTCAAGACCCAGGCCGAGCTCAAGGGCGACCTGGCCAGCGGCCACTTCGTGGTCAACGGCCAGAAGCTCTGGACTTCGGGCATCGAAGCCGCCGACTATGTGTGGCTGGCCGCGCGCACCAATCCCGGGCTGGCGCGCCACAAGGGCATCTCCATCATGGTGGTGGATACCAAGGCCAAGGGCTTCTCGCATACGCTGATCGAAACCGTGGGCAGCTTCACCGCGGCCACCTACTACGACAACGTGGAAGTGCCGGCCGGCCGCCTGATAGGCGAGCTCAACGGCGGCTGGAAGCTCATCACCTCCCAGCTCAACCACGAGCGGCTGGGTCTGGGGGCCTGGTCCGACAAGGTGTTCGCACCCTTCACCAAGGTGCTGCAATGGGCCAAGTCCAGGGACGAGAGCGGCCGCCGCGCCGTGGACCAGGCCTGGGTGCGCCAGAGCCTGGCCGAGTGCTATGCGCGGCTGGAAGCCATGCGTCTGACCAACTTCCGCATCGCGGCCAGCCTGGAGGCCGGCGCCATGGACGTGAGCCTGGCATCGGCCACCAAGGTCTATGGCTCCGAAGGCGTGGTGGAGGTGCTGCACCGCCTGATGGACATCGTGGGCAGCAGCTCCCTGGTGCGCGGCGGCTCGGCCGCCGCCTATCTGATGGGCGAGCTGGAGTTCGAGCTGCGCGCGGCTCCCATCAACACCTTCGGCGGCGGCACCAATGAAATCCAGCGCGAACTGATTGCCCAGTTCGGCCTGGGCCTGCCGCGCCCGCAGCGCTGACCACAGCCCATAACAACAAGGAGACCCGGGATGAGTGCAACCGGCACTGTTTCGCGTGAGCAGACCCAGCAGAAGCTGGACCGGCGCGGCCCTGTCGCGGCCCGCTATATGGCGTCCACGCCCTACACCACGGCAGACCGCCTCGAGGAGTGCGCGCGCAATTTCGGCGAGCGCATCTTTCTGACGGAAGGCGATGTGCGCTACACCTATGCGCAGTTCAACCAGCGCGCCAACCAGGTGGCGCGCGCCCTGCGCGCGCAGGGCGTGAACAAGGGCGACGTGGTGGCCATGGCCATAGAGAACCGCGCGGCCTTCTTCTTTGCCTGGTTCGGCATTGCCAAGCTCGGGGCCGTGGCCGCGTTCATCAACACCCATGTGGCGGGCAAGCCCCTGGTGCATGCGCTGGAGGTGACCAAGTCCCAGGCCGTCATCGTGGGTGAGGAGTGCGCGGGCCGCTTTGCGGCTACCGAGGGGCTGAACCCCGCACTTAGCTACTGGCACTGGCCCGACGAAGAGCGCCGCGCCGAGGCCGGCGTGCTCGAGCGGTTCGGCGCCGACCTGCAGGCCCTGGCCATGGCCGAGGACGGCAGCGACACGCCGCCGGCCTGGCGCGACGGCGTGAAGGCCGGCGATACGGCCCAGTACATCTTCACCTCGGGTACGACCGGCCTGCCCAAGGCCGCCGTGATCAGCCATGCACGCTGGCTGATGGCCGGCGACTCCATGCAGATCCTGTGGGAGATCAGCGCAGACGACTGTTTCTACTGCTTTCTGCCGCTCTACCACGGTGCGGCGTCCATGTCGCTGAGCTCCACGGCCATG
>JAFAIY010000014.1 GCA_019236485.1 Comamonas sp.
GCCTTCGCTGCGCGCCTGCTCCAGTGCGGCGACGGCATCGCGGCGCAGCTGGTTGAGCGCCGAGGCCGGCACAAACCAGGGCTGGCCGAGCTGAAGGCCGATGTCATGGACTTCGAAGATCGTGGCGCCAAAGCGGCCCAGCTGCTCACGCAGCGTGGCTTCGGCCTTGGCCGCATCGGTTGCGGCCTGATGCTGCTGCTCGATCTCGGCCACGCCCACAAAACCGTCTTCATCGGTGAGCGTGAGTGCAAAGCCGGCGGCGGTTTCCTTGAGCTCGGCCCACAGGCCGATGCGGCGTTCGCTGGATTTCTTCTCCAGCATGCGCACCCAGTCCATATCGCGGTTACGGTTGATCTCCAGACCCTTGCGCAGATCCTTGAAGCTGGCGATCTCGTTCTTGGGGAACACGCGCCAGATGCCTTTTTTGGCATGCATGCATTCGGCGCGGTTGATGTGCACGCCCACCAGTTCCTTTTGCAGATCGTAGTAGCAGAGACCGTCGCCGTTGTGCAGCTCGGTGGCCTTGTCGCTGGCTTCGATCTCGAACCACTTGTCGCCGACCTGCGTGACCCAGCCTATCGCTCGGCCCGGGGTCTTGGGCGTGTCGAAGGCGCCGATGTCGTCCTGGCGGCCGTTGACGAAATAATCGGTGAACTCGCGGTTGAAGTTCTGATCGGGATCGGGCTCGAAGCTGAACGTGGTGCGGCCCGAGGACGAGCGCGCCAGCGGCTGCTCGGAGAACTCGCGCTCCTCGATGATCTCGTCGAGCAGCTTGCGGTAATGGGCCGTGATGTTCTTCACATAGCCCATGTCCTTGTAGCGGCCCTCGATCTTGAAGCTGCGCACACCGGCGTCGATCAGCGCGCGCAGATTGTCGCTCTGGTTGTTGTCCTTCATCGACAGCACATGCTTTTCGTGCGCGATGATGCGGCCGCTGGCGTCCGTCACCTCATAGGGCAGGCGGCAGGCCTGGTTGCAGTCGCCGCGATTGGCGCTGCGGCCCGTGTGGGCATGGGTGATGTAGCACTGACCCGAATAGGCCACGCACAGAGCGCCGTGCACAAAGAATTCGATGGTGGTGCGGGCCGGGTCGGTGGCGGCGCGCACGGCGGCAATCTGCTTGAGGTCCAGTTCGCGCGCGACCACGATCTGCGACAGGCCCGCATCCTGCAGAAAGCGCGCCTTCTCGGGCGTGCGGATATCGGTCTGGGTGGATGCATGCAGCTGGATAGGGGGCATGTCCAGCTCCAGCAGGCCCATGTCCTGGATGATCAGTGCGTCGGCGCCGGCGTTGTACACCTGCCAGGCCATCTGGCGTGCGCCTTCGAGTTCGTCGTCGCGCAAGATGGTGTTGAGCGTGACGAAGATGCGGCTGCCGAAGCGGTGGGCGTGCTTGATCAGCCGCTCCAGATCGCGGATGTCGTTGCCCGCCGTGGCGCGCGCGCCAAAGGCCGGGCCGCCGATATAGACGGCATCGGCGCCATGGTTGACGGCTTCGATACCGATATCGGCATCGCGCGCCGGGGAAAGCAGTTCTAGCTGGTGGGGCAGGAGAGACATAGGGGCAGGATTATCTCAGGAAGCCCCGGAATCGGCGCTGCGGTGGGTAATCGCCGACGCGCTCCGCTGTTGCTGCGCTCAGTGTCCCGAGCGAGGGCTGAAGGTGCGAGGAAACACCACGGGCCCGCTGCGGTCGGCCAGGCGGTAGCCCATGGCGGGGCGGTTGGACGGGCCCGGCACATGGCCGGCCTCCTGCAGAAACTGTGCCGCCAGCATGCGCGTGCGAAAGCCGCTTTTGTCGACGCTGCGGCCCAGCACCGTCTCGTAGACCTGTTGCAACTGGGGCAGGGTAAAGGGCTCGGCCAGCAGAAAGGCCGGCAAGGAGGTGTATTCCACCTTGCTGCGCAGCCGCTCCACGGCGGCCAGCAGGATTTCGCCGTGATCAAAGGCCAGGCTGGGCGCGGCCAGCAGTTCGTCCACCTCGAACCAGTCCACATCGGCGGCATTGGCGCCCTTGGCCAGAGCCAGGTCGTGGCCCGGCAGCAGCGCAAAGTACACATGGGTGGCAGACCAGCCGCGCGGGTCGCGGGCGGCGCCGCCCCAGCTGCCCAACTGCTCCAGATAGGGGCTGGCTACGCCAGTTTTCTCGCGTAGCTTGCGGGCTGCGCAGGCCTCGAGATCGGCGTCCAGCTCCACATTCACAAAGCCGCCGGGTAACGCCCAAAGGCCAGGGAATGGATCGTCCTCATGTGTGGGGCGCTGCACCAGCAGCACTTTGAGCGCCTTATCAAAAATGGTGAAGATCACCACGTCCACCGTCGTATAGGGGCGGGGAAAGTCCGGTGCCGGTTTGGCGTGACGCGGTGCAGCGGTCATGAGGCAGGGCTTGACGGTTTGAATGATGAGTTGTATTGTACAACTTGCATAAGTTGCTCAATACAACTTCATAAACGACCTGGAAGCCAACTTGATCTCATCTTTCCATTCCAGGACGGGCTTCGATTCATGGACTAAACACAAAAGAACAATATGAAAGATAAGAAC
>JAFAIY010000093.1 GCA_019236485.1 Comamonas sp.
CGCCACGGAAAGTGATAGACAAGCATGATTTAAGTTGTATGATGACTGACAATAACAAGGAGACAAAGCCTCATGCATCGCTCGAGATTCCTGCGTTCGCTGCTGACCGTGACGGCCGCAGGCCTGCTGTCCGCCCCGCTGCTGGCAGCGGCCGATCCATGGCCCGCCAAGCCCATACGGCTGATCGTTCCCTATCCACCGGGCGGTAGCTCCGACATCATTGCGCGCACCATAGGCAAGGTGATGACGGAAGAGCTGGGCCAGCCCATCGTCATCGACAACAAGCCCGGTGCCAACGGCAATCTCGGCGCCGAATTCGTCGCGCGTGCCCAGCCCGACGGCTATACCTGGCTGCTCTGCGACCTGGGCGCGCTGGCCATCTCGCCCTCGGTCTATACCAAGCTCGGCTTCGATCCGTCCCGGGATCTGCGCGCCACGGCCATGCTCGCCTACTCGCCGCACATGCTGGTGGTCCACCCCTCGGTGCCCGCCAACAATCTCAAGGAGCTGGTGGAGCTGTCCAAGACCAAGGACCTGAACTTCGCCGTGACGGCCACGGGCAGCGCGCCGCAT
The DNA here is from genome assembly GCA_019236485.1 of Comamonas sp. Classification (GTDB taxonomy): domain Bacteria; phylum Pseudomonadota; class Gammaproteobacteria; order Burkholderiales; family Burkholderiaceae_C; genus Comamonas. The sequence goes on from JAFAIY010000093.1 coordinate 574, forward strand.
CTGGCGGGCGTCGAGCTGGCACGCCTGACCGGAGCCAAATGGGTTTATGTGCCCTACAAGGGCGGCGTGCAGTCGGTGCAGGACACCGTGGCCGGCCAGACCCAGGTGCTGATGAACGGCATGCTGGCCACCTATCCCCAGGTGCAGGCCGGCAAGCTCAAGCTGCTGGCCATCTCCAAGAGCACGCGCATGCCCTTGATCGCCAACGTGCCGACCCTGGCCGAGCAGGGCGCCAAGGGCTTCGAGTCGGGCACCTGGCAGGGCGTGATGCTGCCGGCCAAGACGCCCGAGGCCGTCGTCCAGCGCGTCAACCAGGTGCTGCTGGCCGTCATCCGTTCGCCCGAAGTGCGCTCGCGACTGAGCGGACAGGGCGCCGAGGTGGTGACGATGACGCCCACCGAAACCCACAAGTTCTTCAACGCCGAGCGCACGCGCTGGCAAGCCGTGGTCCAGGCCGCACAGCTGCAGCTGGACTGAACCCCTCCCTCACCTCCTCTATCGCCCCCCTCCGAAAGGTATTCATGAGCCCCCAAGAAGTCAAAAACGTGATGAGTTCCGGTCTGCTGTCCTTCCCCCTGACCGACTTTGACAGCCACGGCAATTTCAATCCCCGCGGCTATGCCGAACGCCTGGAATGGCTGGCTCCGTTCGGCGCCAGCGCCCTGTTTGCCGCGGGCGGCACCGGTGAATATTTCTCGCTGACTGCCGACGAGTACCCGCGCATCATCCAGACCGCAGTCGACACCTGCAAGGGCAAGGTGCCCATCATTGCAGGCGCCGGCGGCCCCACGCGCTTTGCGATCGAGTGCGCCCAGGCCGCCGAAAAAGCCGGCGCCCACGGCATTCTGCTGATGCCCCACTACATGACCGAGGCCAGCCAGGAAGGCCTGGCCGCCCATGTGGAAGCCGTCTGCAAGAGCGTGAACTTCGGCGTCATCATCTACAACCGCGGCATCAGCCGTTTCAAGCCCGAGACCGTGGCGCGCCTGTGCGAGCGCAACCCCAACCTCGTGGGTTTCAAGGACGGCGTGGGCGACATCGAGGCCATGTCCTCCATGTTCCTGACCATGGGCGATCGCCTCGCCTATCTGGGCGGCCTGCCCACGGCCGAGGTCTATGCGGCCGCCTACAAGGCCCTGGGCACCCCCGTCTATTCCTCGGCGGTCTTCAACTTCATCCCCAGGACCGCGATGCAGTTCTACGAGGCCGTGCGCACCGACGACCAGGCCACCCAGCACCGCCTGCTCAAGGATTTCTTCATGCCCTATTTGAAGATCCGCAACCGCAGCGAAGGCTATGCGGTGAGCATCGTCAAGGCCGGCGCCAGAATCGTCGGCCACGATGCCGGCCCAGTGCGTGCGCCGCTGGCCGACCTCAAGTCCTCCGAGGTCGAGGAGCTGGCCGCGCTGATCGCCAAGCTGGGCCCGCAATAAGCGGCAAACCGCGCAGCGGGGGCGGCAGACCTCCGCGCGCATCCCAAGGAGACAAAAGATGAAAAAAATGCTGATCGTGCTGGGGGCCGCACTGGCTCTGGGCACACAGGCTGCGGGCAACTGGCCCGACAAAGCCGTCAATATCATCGTGCCCTTCCCCGCCGGAGGCTCCACCGACACCGTGGCGCGGGCCATGGCCCAGAGCATGGGCGAGCAGCTGGGCAAGCCCTTCGTGGTCGAGAACCGGCCGGGCGCCACGGGCACCATAGGCGCCGGCGCCGTCAAGCGCGCACCGGCAGACGGCTACATGCTGCTGGTGGCCTCGCTGGGCCCCTTCGTCGTGACGCCGCACATGGTGAAGAACGTGCCCTATGACGCTGCCAAGGACTTCGACTACATCACCGTTCCCGTGCAGGCGCCCAATGTGCTGGTGGCCAGCCCGCGCCAGAAGGCACGCACCGTGGCCGAAGTCGTCGCCGCGCTCAAGGCCAATCCCGGCAAGCTGAGCTTTGCCAGTTCGGGCAACGGCTCTTCCGACCATCTGTCGGCCGAGCTGTTCTGGCAGCAGACCGGCACCGAAGCCATGCACGTGCCCTACAAGGGCGGTGCGCCCGCCATCACAGATCTGCTGGGCGGCCAGGTGGATTTCTCGTTCCAGAACGTCAACGCCGTGCTGTCCCATCTGCGCAGCGGCAAGCTGCATGCCATTGCCGTGACCGGCACGCGGCGTTCGCCCGTGCTGCCCGATGTGCCCACTCTGGAAGAGGCCGGCGTCAAGGGCGCCGAGGTCTATTCCTGGCAGGGTCTGGCCGCGCCCAAGGGCCTGCCGGCCGAGGTGAAGGCCAAGCTGTCCAAGGCGGCCATCGCTGCCGTGAACCAGCCCGATATTCGCAAGCGCTTTGTGGAGCAGGGCCTGGAAATCGTGGGCAACACGCCCGAAGAGTTCACGCGCTTCCAGGCCCAGGAAAACGAACGCTGGAAACAGCTGATCCTGGCCCGCAAGATCACCGCAGACTGAAATGAAACACCTCCTGAGCCGCTTCGCGTCTCCCCTCTCTCGCTGCGCAGGAGGGAGACGGCGCCCTCGGTCCGGGGCGGCCCTTCCTCCGTGTCTCTCACCTTTGGCCGCGTCAGTTTCGCACGGCTTTTTCTACACCAAGCACTGCGGACAAGCAGGATAAAACTGTGGATTGACCTCTGCTCCTCTCTGCAGGCCGGCAGCCGCGCAGGCCCTTTTCACCGGGGCTTTCAGCCCCCGCAAGTTCCAAGGATTCCAAGGCATGGCGACCTCCCGTCCACGCGTTCTCCAATTCGGCAAGATGCCGCTGCCCCAGCTTGATGCCGAGCTGGCCCAGGCCTATGAGGTGACGCTGCTGTCCGAGCAGGCCGACCCCAGGCGCTTTCTCGCCGAGCAAGGCACGCAGTTCGAATACCTGGTCACCTCGGCCGCCATGGGCCTGCCCGCGCATGTGGTCGAGGCCCTGCCGAATCTGCGCTTTGTGAGCAGTTTCGGCGTGGGTTTCGATGCGCTGGACCGCGACTCGCTGCTGCACCGCGGCGTGCGCGTGGGCTACACGCCGGGCGTGCTCGACGACTGCGTGGCCGACATGGCTTTTGCACTGCTGCTGGACGCGGCGCGCGGCCTCAGCGAGTCCGACCGCTTTGTGCGCCGCGGCGGCTGGAGCCAGGGCCGCTTCGGCATCCGCACGCGTGCCAGCGGCAAGCGTCTGGGCATCTTCGGCATGGGCCGCATAGGCAGCGCCGTGGCACGCCGTGCGGCAGGCTTCGACATGGACGTGGGCTATCACAACCGCAGCCCCGTCGAAGGCTCGCCCCATCGGTATCTGCCTTCGCTGCTGGCGCTCGCGCGTTGGGCTGACTTCCTGGTCATCACGGCGGCCGGCGGCGATGCCACGCGCCATCTGGTCGATGCCCAGGTGCTCGATGCGCTGGGCCCCCAGGGCTTCCTGGTCAATGTGGCCCGCGGCAGCGTGGTCGACGAGGCCGCCCTGGCCGCCGCGCTGCAAAGCGGCCGCATCGCGGGTGCGGGCCTCGATGTTTTCGAAGACGAGCCCCGGCCCCATGCAGAGCTACTGACGCAGGACAACGTGGTGCTCGCGCCCCACATCGCCAGCGGCACGCATGAAACGCGCCGCGCCATGGCCGACCTCGTGCTGCGCAATCTCGAACAGTTCATCGCCACAGGCCAGCCCGTGGCCGAAGTGCCCTGGTCGGCGGCCCGTCAACCCGTCGCCGCCGGCGTCTAGCTTTCTCTCCCTCTGATCACCATGTCCTCCACACCGACCATCACCGAGATCGAAGTCATCCCCGTCGCGGGCCGCGACGGCATGCTGATGAACCTCAGCGGCGCACATGCGCCCTTTTTCACGCGCAACATCGTGCTCATCCATGACAGCAGCGGCCACACAGGCGTGGGCGAGGTGCCGGGCGGCGAAGGAATACGCCAGGCGCTCGAAGACAGCAAGAGCGTGCTGCTAGGCCAATCCATAGGCCAGCACCTGCAACTGCTGCAGCGCGTGCAAAAGGCCTTGGCCGGCCGCGACACGGACGGGCGCGGCCTGCAGACCTTCGACCTGCGCATCGCCGTGCATGCGGTCACGGCCATGGAGTCGGCTTTGCTCGATCTGCTGGGCCAGCATCTGGGCGTGCCCGTGGCGGCCCTGCTGGGCGAAGGCCAGCAGCGTGAGCGCGTGGAAATGCTGGGCTATCTGTTCTTCGTGGGCCCCAGCGACAAGACCGGCCTGCCCTATGTGAGGCCAGGCGAAGACAAGACAGGCGACGACGACTGGACCCAGGTGCGCCACATGGAGGCCATGACGCCCGAATCCATAGTGCGCCAGGCCGAGGCCGCCCATGCGCGCTACGGCTTCAACGACTTCAAGCTCAAGGGCGGCGTGCTGGCCGGCGAGCAGGAGGTCGAAGCCGTCACCGCGCTGGCCAAACGCTTTCCCGGGGCCCGCGTCACGCTCGACCCCAATGGCGGCTGGCTCCTGCAGGACGCCATCCGCCTGATGCGCGACATGCGCGGCGTGCTGGCCTATGCCGAAGACCCCTGCGGCGCCGAGAACGGCTTCTCGGGCCGCGAAGTCATGGCCGAATTCCGCCGCGCCACGGGTCTGCCCACGGCCACCAATATGATCGCCACCGACTGGCGCCAGATGGTGCATGCACTGTCGCTGCAGTCCGTGGACATCCCCCTGGCCGATCCGCATTTCTGGACCATGGCCGGTGCTGTGCGCGTGGGCCAGACCTGCCGCGACTGGGGCCTGACCTGGGGCTCTCACTCCAACAACCACTTCGACATCTCGCTGGCCATGTTCACCCATGTGGCCGCAGCCGTGCCCGGCAAGGTCACGGCCATAGACACGCACTGGATCTGGCAGGACGGCCAGTACCTGACGCAGAACCCGCTGCAGATCAAAGGCGGCTTCGTCGAAGTGCCCCAGGCCCCGGGCCTGGGCGTGAGCGTGGACCGCGCCGCGCTGCAACGCGCCAACGCCCTGTATCTGGAACATGGTCTCGGCGCGCGCGACGACGCCATGGCCATGCAGTACCTGATTCCGGGCTGGAAGTTCGACAACAAGCGCCCCTGCATGGTGAGGTAACGCTCCCCCTGAGCGGCTAGCACCGCTTCCCCCTCTCTCGCTTCGCAGGAGGGGGACGACACCATCGCTGCGAGGCGGCTCTTGCTCGATGTCCCCGGTTTTGGGACACGCCAGTGTTGAACGCAGCCCCCTGATCCGAACGTCCTTCTTTTCTTATGGAGTCTCTGATGTCCCGCCACGACAACCTCATCAACGGCCAATGGACGCCCGGCCAGTCCTACGTCCCCAACACCAACCCCAGCGACCTCAGCGATGTGATCGGCGCGTACGCCCAGGGCGATGCCGCCGACGTCGAGGCCGCAGTGGCCGCGGCCGCTGCAGCGTTTCCGGCCTGGTCGACCTCGGGCATACAGGCGCGCTCGGACGCGCTCGACAAGATAGGCAGCGAAATCCTGGCGCGCAAGGAAGAACTCGGCGATCTGCTGGCGCGCGAGGAAGGCAAGACCCGGCCCGAGGCCATCGGCGAAGTCGCGCGCGCGGGCCAGATCTTCAAGTTCTTCGCCGGCGAATGCCTGCGTTTGAGTGGCGAGAGCCTGCCCTCGGTGCGCCCCGGCATAGGCGTGGAGATCACGCGCGAGCCCATTGGCGTGGTCGGCCTGATCACGCCCTGGAACTTCCCGATCGCGATTCCGGCCTGGAAGATCGCCCCGGCCCTGGCCTTCGGCAACTGCGTGGTGCTCAAGCCCGCCGACCTGGTGCCCGGCAGCGCCTGGGCCCTGGCCGACATCATCCACCGCTCGGGCATTCCCGCCGGCGTCTTCAACCTGGTCATGGGCCGCGGCCGTGTGATCGGCGAGGCCCTGGTCAATCACCCCGAGGTGGCGGCCATCAGCTTCACGGGCTCGGTCGCCGTGGGCCGCGGCATTGCCGAAGCCTGCGTGAAGAGCGGCAAGAAAGTGCAACTGGAAATGGGAGGCAAGAATCCCCAGATCGTGCTGGATGATGCCGACCTCAGCCAGGCCGTGGAACTCTCGGCCCAAAGCGGCTTTTATTCGACCGGCCAGCGCTGCACGGCATCGAGCCGCCTGATCGTGACCGACAAAATCTACCCGGCCTTTGTCGAGGCGCTGCAGCAGCGCATGGCGCGGATCTTGGTCG
>JAFAIY010000582.1 GCA_019236485.1 Comamonas sp.
AGTCGAGCTTTAGTCTGGCGTCACGGCAAGGTCTTGGACCATGGGTTTGTCGGAAAACAGGCTTGCTTAGGGCTGTATGAAATATTTGATAGCGCTCTGCGCCATCTGAATCTACGCTTTGACGCATTTCATCCATGAAAGCATTGAACCAAGAGCGCAGGCCGCTTTTCTTTCTATAGCTGTGAAGCAGTTGGTCAAGCTGATGGTCTGAGGTCGCAGAGGGCTCCGATGATTTTTCGCCATCAGAAGCTCAAGCCATGGAGTTCGTACACCGAAGCGAGGGCCAAGGCGAGTGGCTGGGCAGGGCGAAGATGATGGAAGAGGAGAGCGGCTGCTGCTTCTGCACAGGTAGGCGGCTCTATCAGCGGTCCATTGCGGCAAAGAGAGTGTTTATGGCTATGAGGAATGCCGGAACAAGGGCGGCCATTGCTATTGCGGCTTTCTGCTACGGGTGAAGAGGGCATATGGGCGAGCCATAGGCCTGTGACTTCGCAGCATTGAGAGCAAACAGCCCCAACCGCATGGACGGAGGTCGACCGCAATCAAATTAGCCTTGATATTTTAATGTAACTTACATGAAGTTATTAGGCCTATCTAAAAGAAGAAATGCTTAACCCCATGCCATCATGAATGGGGGCAGGGGGTCAAGCACTTCAAAAACGTTCAGATGCCGTTGCGGCTTTTCCAGCGGTCGGCAGGCTTTTCGTACATCTGCTCGATGGCGGCCTCGTAGTAGGCCATCAGGTTCTTTCGCTTGAGCTTGAGGGTCGGTGTCATCAAGCCGTTGTCCACGGTCCAGGCTTCGCGCACCAGATGGATGGCGCGCGGCACCGCATAGCGGGCAAACGAGGCGGTCTGTTTTTCGATGCGTGCCAGCACGGCGCGCTCGACCGCCGAGTGCTGCAGGCTTGCATCCTGCGCAGGATCAAGCCCCAGGGATTGGGCCAGATCTTTCCATTCGCCGGCATTGACTACCGCCACGCAGGCGATGAAAGGGCGATCCTCGCCCACCGCGAAGACCTGCTCGAACAGCGGATCCACCATGATGGCCTGCTCCAGATCGTTGGGCGGAACCTTTTCGCCGGTCGAGGTGACGATGATTTCCTTGATGCGGCCCTTGATGCGAATCCGTCCGTCCTCGATGGCGGCCTGGTCGCCGGTTTTGAGCCAGCCATCAGCGGTAAAGGTCCTGGCCGTATCTTCGGGCCGGTTCCAGTAGCCCTTCATGACGATGGAGCCACGCACCTGCAGCTCCTGGTCTTCGCCGATGCGGACCTCGACGCCGGGCAGAACCCTGCCAACGGTCTCGGGCCAGTTGTCGTCTAGCGCATTCGCGCAGACCACGGGCGAGGTTTCCGTCATGCCATAGCCCTGGATCATGGGCAGGCCCAGGGCCAGAAAGCATTGGGAAATGGCGGGCGAGAGCGGGGCGCCGCCGCTGACCGCCACGCGCAGCCGACCGCCAAACTGGGCCAGCAAGGGCTTGGCCACCAGGGCCTGCAGCACAAACCAGGGCAGATGGGCGGCCCAGCCGCTCGGAGCCTCGTTACCCTGGGCCTGAGCCGCAGTGCCATGGATGCCCTGTTTGCGGCAAAACTCTCGCCAGCCCTTGGCAACGGCCGAGCGGAGCAGTTGCTGCTTGAGCGGCGAGTGGGCCAGGGTTTCCTGGACCTTGGCATAGATGCGTTCGTAGATGCGCGGCACGGAAATCAGTACCGTGGGCCTGACGGTCTTCATGTCTTCAGCCAGTTGGGCCACCGAGCGTGCATAGGCCACGCAGGAGCCCGTGGCGACCGCGAAGTAATAGCCCGTGGTGCGCTCGAAAGTGTGGGACAGGGGCAGAAACGAGAGAAACACATCCTCGGGATAGGCTTTCACGCGCTGCATCACCGCATGCACATCGCTGACCACGTTCTCGTGCGTGAGCATCACCCCCTTGGGTTTGCCCGTGGTGCCCGAGGTGTAGACAATGCCCGCGAGGTCCGAGGCCCGGGGTGGCGCGGGCAGTGCGGCCTGGCGCGACCGCACCTGCTGCAGCCAGGCATCGCGCTCTATCACAGGCTTGGCCGATAGGCGCAAGACCTCGGCGCTCGCGTCGGCGCCTATGACGGGGCGTTGCTCGCCTTCCGCCTGCCGGCCTTGATGGGCGAGGATCACGGACTGCAGCTGCGGCAGGTCCTGGCCCGTGGCGCAGATGCGCTCCCAGGTCTGCGCCGTGGCCAGCACCAGCATGGAGGCCTGGGAGTCGGCCAGGATATAGGCGATGCTGCCGGCGTTGTCTATGGCATGCAGGGGCACGGGCACCAGGCCGCAGCGCAGGCAGGCCTGGTCTATGCACATGGCGTCGAGCCCGTTGGGCAGCAGAATCGCGACGCGGGCGCCCGCGGGCAGGTCCGAGGCCATGAGCGCCCTGGACCATTGGGCCACGCGCTCGGCGGTCTGCCCCCAGCTCAGGCTGCGCCAGGCATTGGCGGCCTCGTCGAATTCGCGATAGGCCTCGCCATCGGGTGTTGCGCGCACGCGTATGGCCAGCAGTTCGGCCAGGGTTCGAGCCTGGCCCATGCCGGCCGATGAGATTTCCATTTCAAGCGCGTTGGCCAGATTCATATGCATATCTTTCTGTACATGCAGGCCTGGCCTGCTGCAGAGATGATAGCGTCAGCGGTCGGGCGCGACTCTGCGCCAGCTCAGAGCTCCAGAGCCTGCTCCTGCTTGATGGAGTGGTAGCAGATGGCGATGTAGTGATGCAGGCGGTGCTGCTCGTCACGCACGGCGGTGATGGAGACTTCCTGCTGCAGATCCTTGTGGCGCATCTTCCAGATGCCCTGCCAATGGCCGGTGCGGCCCACATCGGTCCACATGGTGGCCAGGCTGGCCTCCGTCTCCTCGCTGTAGAACAGGGCCGCGAAGTCCTTGTTCTTGGCGCTCTGGCGCGAGAGCTCGGTCATGCGGGCGAAGGCCGGGTTGATGTCCACCACGCGGTGATTGGCGTCCAGCACCACCACGCCTTCGTAGCAATGGTCGAACACCGTGGCCGCGATGTGCAACTGGCGCTCGGTCTTCTTGCGCTCGCTCAGATCGGTGAGCACGCCCACATACATGCGCTGACCGCGCGCCTCGGCCTGGCTCAGCGCCAGGCGCAGGGGGATCAGCGTCCCGTTCTTGTGCTGGCCCAGCACCTCGGAAATCTTGTTGCGCAGCGGCGGCTGGGCATTCATCTGCCCATGCTCATGCCGCTGCACGTAATGGTCGTGATGGTTGGCGAGGGCGGCGGGCATGAGCATCTTCACGTTCTGGCCCACGGCTTCGGCCGCGCTCCAGCCGAAAATGGCCTCGGCGGCGGGGTTGTATTCCTGGATATGGCCTTGCGTGTCTATGCTGATGATGGCATCGGCGGCCATCTGCACCAGGGCGCGCAGACGCGCCTCGTTCATGTCGACTTTCTGCCATTGCATGCGGTAGTGCAGCAGGCCGTTGGCCTGGGCAATCAGGCCGCCTATGGCCAGCGTCAGCAGCGCAATGAGCAGGGCCAGGGTCAGATGGTTCTCACCGTGCAGCTGAGCTGCAGCCTGCGCCGGCTCGGGGGCGGCCACGCGCAGCGCCAGCATGGCCGTGTAGTGCATGCCGGCGATGGCGCAGCCCATGATGAGGGCGGCCAGCGAGTGCCGCGCCAGGGACGGCGTCTCGGCAAAGCGGGCCAGGCCGAAGCGCACCCACAGTGCCAGCATGGCCAGGGCCACGCCTATCAGCAGCGATATTGCAAACCACAGCGGCGAGTACTGGGGCGCATGCTGCATATGCATGGCCGCCATGCCGCTGTAATGCATGGTGGCAATGCCGGCGCCGACGATCACGCCGCCCAGCACCAGCTGCCTGCCGTCGAGCTCGGGCATGGCCAGCAGGCTCAGGGTCACGGCCGAAGCCGCGATGCCGGGCAATATGGAGACCAGGGTCAGTGGCAGGTCGTAATGCACCGCGGTATGGGCCGAATAGGCGAGCATGCCTATGAAGTGCATGGCCCAGATGCCGGTGCCCAGGGCCAGGGAGCCGCTGGCAATGGCCCAGCGGCGCAGCTGGGGCGTGATGGCCAGACGGGCAAAAGCGGCCAGCCTCAGCGCCTGGCCGGAGGCGATGCTGCTGACGACCAGCGACAGCAGCACCAGACCCAGATCGTATTCGCCGTGGACCAGAGCCGCTCCAGGAGTCTCGCTCCAGAAAAAGTGAGACTGCATGATGTATTCCAATCAGATGAAGGAGGCACAAACAGCTACGGTTTGAGCATCGCACAAAATTGGTAACTAACGCCCGAAGAAGTGTAGGAGGTTTCCTCTATCCGTAGGAGTGGCGCTTACACCACAAAGTCATGCGCCGCGGGCGATCCGGCCTAGATGGCGGCCTCCAGGCCGTTGCCGAAGTGAAGGCGCACGGCGTCGGCCGCGGCCTTGGCATTGCGTTGCAGCAGGGCCTGCATGATGGCCTCGTGCTCGGCCAGCGAGTCCTCGATACGGCCCTGCTTGAACAGCGATTTGTGGCGGTTGAGCTTCATGACCTTGCGCAGATCGGCCACCAGCTGGTTGCGCCAGCGGTTGTTGGCGATGTCCAGAATCTGCATGTGAAAGCTCTCGTTGAGCGCAAAAAAGCGCTCGGCATCGGCGGTCTGGCGCTTGAGCTCGTCGTGGGTATGGATCAGGCGGGCCAGGTCCTCGTCCGTGGCCTTGCCCGCGACCTCGGCGGCCGCATCGGCCTCCAGCAGGCTCAGCAGGTGGTAGACGTCGGAAATATCCTTGCGCGAGACCTCGGTCACATAGGCGCCGCGGCGCACCTTCATGGTCACCAGGCCTTCGGCGGCCAGCACCTTCAGCGCCTCGCGCAGCGGCGTGCGGCTGATGCCGTATTCCTCGGCAATCTTGAGTTCGTCTATCCATGCACCGGGCTCGAGCTCGCGCTGGAAGATGCGTTGGCGCAACTGCTCGGCGACCTGCTCATATAGCGCACGGGGTGTAAGCGTTTTACTTGTCATTGCTCGCAATTGTATGCGGTGGATATTTTGAATTCATAATTATGAATAATGTACACTACGCTTCATCTAGGTAGTTCACCGCAATTCCAACTTCACTGCGCGCACCGCATACGAGAGACAACATGAGCCAAGAGAACCCGACAGCACAGGGCCACACCGAATTCCCCGCTGCTGATCTGCAGGCCTGGACCAAGGCAGCCAACAAGGCTGCTCCGGGTGGAGACATCAACAATCTGAACTGGGTCACTCCCGACGGCATCACCGTCAAGCCTCTGTACACGGCCGAAGACACGGCCGATCTGGCTCATACCAATACGCTGCCGGGCTTCGCTCCCTATATCCGCGGCCCTCAGGCCACCATGTATGCAGGCCGTCCCTGGACCATCCGCCAGTACGCGGGTTTTTCCACCGCCGAGGAGTCCAATGCCTTCTACCGCAAGGCTCTGGCCGCCGGCGGCCAAGGTGTTTCCGTGGCCTTCGACCTGGCCACCCACCGCGGTTATGACAGCGACCATCCGCGCGTGACCGGCGACGTGGGCAAGGCCGGCGTGGCCATCGACTCGGTGGAAGACATGAAGGTGCTGTTCGACCAGATCCCGCTGGACAAGGTCTCGGTCTCCATGACCATGAACGGCGCCGTGCTGCCCGTGCTGGCCGGCTATGTGGTGGCCGCCGAAGAGCAGGGCGTGTCCCAGGATCAGCTGGCCGGAACGATTCAGAACGACATTCTGAAAGAGTTCATGGTGCGCAACACCTATATCTACCCGCCCAAGCCGTCGATGAAGATCATCGGCGACATCATCGAGTACACGAGCCAGAACATGCCCAAGTTCAACTCGATTTCGATCTCGGGCTACCACATGCAGGAAGCTGGTGCCAATCAGGCGCTGGAAATGGCTTTCACGCTGGCCGACGGCAAGGAATACGTGAAGACCGCGATCGCCAAGGGCATGGACGTGGACGCTTTCGCGGGCCGTTTGTCCTTCTTCTGGGCCGTGGGCATGAATTTCTACCTGGAAGTGGCCAAGATGCGCGCCGCGCGCCTGCTGTGGTGCCGCATCATGAAGGGCTTCGATGCCAAGAACCCCAAGAGCCTGATGCTGCGCACCCACAGCCAGACCTCGGGCTGGTCGCTCACCGAGCAGGACCCCTACAACAATGTGGTGCGCACCACCATCGAGGCCATGGCCGCCGTGTTCGGCGGCACCCAGTCGCTGCACACCAATGCACTGGACGAGGCGATCGCTCTGCCCACCGAGTTCTCGGCCCGCATTGCGCGCAACACGCAGCTGATCATCCAGGAAGAAACCCATATCACCAATGTGATCGACCCCTGGGCCGGTTCCTACATGATGGAAAAGCTGACCCAGGAAATGGCCGACAAGGCCTGGGCCATCATCGAGGAAGTCGATGCCATGGGCGGCATGACGGCCGCCGTGGACAGCGGCTGGGCCAAGCTCAAGATCGAAGCCGCGGCCGCCGAGAAGCAGGCCCGCATAGACTCGGGCAAGGAAGTCATTGTCGGCGTCAACAAGTACAAGCTGGCCAAGGAAGATCCGGTCGACATCCTCGAGGTGGACAACGTCAAGGTGCGCGACAGCCAGATTGCACGCCTCAAGGACATCAAGGCCAAACGCGATACAGCCAAGGTGGAAGCTGCGCTGGCTGCCATCACTGCAGCAGCAGAGTCCGGTGAAGGCAATCTGCTGGATCTGTCCATCAAGGCCGTGCGCCTGCGTGCCACGGTGGGTGAAGTCTCCGACGCGATGGAAAAGGCTTTCGGCCGCCACCGCGCCGACACACAAAAGGTGACCGGTGTGTACGCAGCCGCTTATGACTCGGCCGAAGGCTGGGACAAGCTCAAGGAGGAAATCAACACCGCCTCGGAGGCCATGGGTCGCCGCCCCCGCGTGATGGTGGCCAAGCTGGGCCAGGACGGCCACGACCGCGGCGCCAAGGTGGTGGCCACGGCCTTTGCCGACCTGGGTTTTGACGTGGACATGGGGCCGCTGTTCCAGACACCCGAAGAATGTGCGCGCCAGGCCATCGAAAACGACGTGCACGCCGTGGGCGTGTCCACGCTGGCCGCCGGTCACAAGACCCTGGTGCCGGCCATCATTGCCGAGCTCAAGAAGCAGGGCGCCGACGACATCATCGTCTTTGTAGGCGGCGTGATCCCGGCCCAGGACTATGATTTCCTCTACAACGCGGGCGTCAAGGGCGTGTATGGCCCCGGCACCCCCATTCCTGCCAGCGCCAAGGATGTGCTCGAGCAGATCAAGAAGGCCAACGGCCTGTAAGCCGCCAGAGTGCATACAGAGCAAAGGCGGAACCACGTGACTCCTGAGCAAATGCAAGACGGCATCCTGCACGGCAACCCCGCCGTGCAGCGCCGGGCCATGGCCAAGGCCATCACCTTGCTGGAATCCTCGCGCGCCGACCACCGCGAACAGGCCGATGGCCTGCTCACGGCCCTGCTGCCGCACACGGGCAAGGCGTTTCGCCTTGGCATCAGCGGCGTGCCTGGCGTGGGCAAATCCACCTTCATCGAGGCCCTGGGCATCTATCTGATAGAGCAGGGGCTCAAGGTGGCGGTGCTGGCTATCGACCCTTCGTCCACCGTCTCGGGCGGCTCCATCCTGGGCGACAAGACCCGCATGGAGCAGCTGTCCATGCGGCTCGAGGCCTATATCCGCCCCAGTCCCAGCAGCGGAACCCTGGGCGGCGTGGCCGAGAAGACGCGCGAGGCCATGCTGGTCTGCGAGGCCGCGGGCTACGACGTAGTCATCGTCGAGACCGTGGGCGTGGGCCAGAGCGAGATTGCCGTGCACGGCATGACCGATATGTTCTGCTTGCTGCAGCTGCCCAATGCGGGCGACGATCTGCAGGCCATCAAGAAGGGCGTGATGGAGCTGGCCGATCTGGTGGTCATCAACAAGGCCGACATCGACCCCAACGCCGCCACGCGCGCCCAGGCCCAGATTACCTCGAGCCTGCGCCTCTTGGGCATGCACGGCAATCCCGACCACGCTCATACCGGTGCGCTGTGGCAGCCGCGCGTGCTGCAGCTCAGCGCCTTGCTGGGCCAAGGGGTGGACGGCTTCTGGGCCGCGGTCAGCAGCTTTAAGGACATGCAGACCGGCAACGGGCGCCTGGCCCTGCGCCGCGAAAAGCAGGCCCTGGCCTGGATGTGGGAGCGCATCGACTTCGGCCTCAAGCAGGCATTCCGCCAGCATCCGCAGGTCAAGGCCATGCTGCCCGGCCTGCAGGCCGATGTGGCCGCCGGCCGCATTGCGGCCAGCACTGCAGCAAGAAATCTGCTTCTAGCCCAAATGAAGTAGGCGCTGGCAGCTCACTTAACTATAGCATCGCAGCACAAGATATTTGCGAGACAAACAACCCAAATCACGTTAGAGGACAAGCATGCAAGACGATATCCTGAAGCAGCTGGAAGCCAAGCGAGAACTCGCTCGGCTGGGTGGGGGACAAAAGCGCATCGACGCACAGCACAAGAAAGGCAAGCTCACCGCGCGTGAACGCATAGAGCTGCTGCTGGACGACGGCACTTTTGAAGAATGGGATATGTTCGTGGAGCACCGCTGCACGGACTTCGGCATGGAGAACACCAAGATCCCCGGCGACGGCGTGGTCACGGGCTACGGCATGATCAACGGCCGCCTGGTCTTTGTGTTCAGCCAGGACTTCACGGTGTTCGGCGGCGCTCTGTCCGAAACCCATGCCGAGAAGATCTGCAAGGTCATGGACCAGGCCATGAAGGTCGGCGCTCCCGTGATCGGCCTCAACGACTCGGGCGGCGCACGCATCCAGGAGGGCGTGGCCTCGCTGGGCGGCTATGCCGATGTGTTCCAGAAGAACGTGCTGGCCTCGGGCGTGGTTCCCCAGATCTCCATGATCATGGGCCCCAGCGCTGGCGGCGCCGTGTACTCGCCAGCCATGACCGACTTCATTTTCATGGTCAAGGACAGCTCCTATATGTTCGTGACCGGTCCCGAGGTCGTGAAGACCGTGACCCATGAGGAGGTCACGGCCGAGGAGCTGGGCGGGGCCATCACCCACACCACCAAGAGCGGCGTGGCCGACATGGCTTTCGACAACGATGTCGAAGCGCTGATGATGCTGCGTCGTCTCTACAACTACCTGCCCTTGAACAACAAGGAAAAGGCTCCGGTGCGCGAAACCACCGACCCCGTGGGCCGCGCGGACCTGTCGCTGGACACGCTGGTGCCCGAGAATCCCAACAAGCCCTACGACATGAAGGAGCTGATTCTCAAGACCGTGGATGACGGCGATTTCTTCGAGCTGCAGCCCGAGTACGCCAAGAACATCCTCATCGGTTTCGCGCGCATGGCCGGCCAGACCGTGGGCGTTGTGGCCAACCAGCCTCTGGTGCTGGCCGGTTGCCTGGATATCAAGTCCTCAATCAAGGCCGCGCGTTTTGTGCGCTTCTGCGATGCCTTCAACATCCCCGTGGTCACCTTCGTGGACGTGCCCGGCTTCATGCCCGGCACCAGCCAGGAGTACGGCGGCATCATCAAGCATGGCGCCAAGCTGCTCTACGCCTATGCCGAAGCCACGGTGCCTAAGATCACCGTCATCACGCGCAAGGCCTATGGCGGCGCCTACGACGTGATGGCCTCCAAGCATTTGCGCGGCGACGTGAACCTGGCCTGGCCCCATGCCGAGATCGCCGTGATGGGCGCCAAGGGTGCGGTGGAGATCATCTTCCGCGAAGACAAGAACGACCCCGAAAAGCTGGCCGCGCGCGAGGCCGAGTACAAGGCCCGTTTTGCCAACCCCTTTGTGGCCGGCGCACGCGGCTTTATTGACGATGTGATCCAGCCCCACGAGACGCGCAAGCGCATCTGCCGCTCGCTGGAAATGCTCAAGAACAAGCAGCTGGACAACCCCTGGCGCAAGCACGGGAACATCCCCCTGTAAGAACAAGAAGAACCAGGAGATATATCCATGTTTACCAAGATTCTGATTGCCAACCGCGGCGAAAACGGCCGCGCAGCGGACGTTTCGACAAATTGCCAGCCGCAATCCACGCAGTGGATTTCTGCACGCCCAGCTGTTTGAGGGAGATAAGAAGAATGTTTACGAAAATCCTGATCGCAAACCGTGGCGAGATAGCGTGCAGAGTCATCGCCACCGCCCGCAAGATGGGCATCCAGACCGTGGCCGTGTATTCGGACGCAGACAAGGACGCCCGCCATGTGAAGCTGGCCGACGAGGCCGTGCACATCGGTGCCGCGCCCAGCCGCGAGTCCTATCTGGTGGCCGACCGCATCATCGCGGCCTGCAAACAGACCGGCGCCCAGGCCGTGCACCCCGGCTACGGCTTCCTTTCGGAAAACGAAGCTTTTGCCAAGCGCTGCGAAGAGGAAGGCATTGCCTTTATCGGCCCCAAGGCGCATTCGATTGCGGCCATGGGCGACAAGATCGCCTCCAAGAAGCTGGCCAACCAGGCCCGGGTCAACACCATCCCCGGCTACAACGACCCCATCGCCGGCCCCGAGCAGGCCGTGGAAATCGCCAAGGGCATTGGCTACCCGGTGATGATCAAGGCCTCGGCCGGCGGCGGCGGCAAGGGCCTGCGCGTGGCCTATAACGACAAGGAAGCTTTCGAAGGTTTTGCGAGCTGCCAGAACGAGGCCCGCAACAGCTTTGGCGACGACCGCATCTTCATCGAGAAGTTCGTGCAGGAGCCGCGCCATATCGAGATCCAGATCCTGGGCGACAGCCACGGCAACGTGGTTTACCTGAACGAGCGCGAATGCTCGATCCAGCGCCGCCACCAGAAGGTGATCGAGGAAGCGCCTTCGCCCTTCATCAGCGACGAAACCCGCAAGGCCATGGGCGAGCAGGCCGTGGCCCTGGCCAAGGCCGTGCAGTACCAGAGCGCGGGCACCGTGGAGTTCGTGGTCGGCAAGGACCAGGACTTCTATTTCCT